>NZ_LR215043.1:300000-600000 GCF_900660705.1 Mycoplasmopsis columbinasalis | reverse complement strand
CTTACAAATGATGGATTGTGATCCTGAATTATTAAGTGAAATGAAATTACTAAAATTTCTCGCGAAGTTGAATAATGTTGAATTAGATAAAGAGTTAGCACAAAAATACCTTGAACAACAAAATAAAGTTGATAATTCTCAACTTACTCGTAAAACCACTTCAAATCAGAACTTACATATTCACAGGGATCCAATTCTTAAAATTAAAAATTTTTTTACACACAAAAATGAAAAAAATATCAACCAAGAAAAGCCGTCATTTACAAATAAAATCAAATTAGAAACTTTACTTAAACCCAAAAAAGTTATCTTCAAAAGCAATTACTTCATTAAAGATGATAATTATTATTCAATTCAAACAGTGAGTGAGTTGCCAATTAAATTAAGCGATGGGTGAGCCTATGATTTATTTCAAAATGAAAATCAAATTGTTTGAAATTTAGGAGCTTACACAGTCGAAGCACAAGCATATCTCTTAGATAAAAGCACGAAGGCAACTATTGACAATAGTTTCTTAATCCGTTCCAAATATAATCGTAAAAGTTCATCTTTACAGCTTGAGTCGATAGAATATTTAGAAAACCAACTTCAAGTAGATGGAAATGTTTTATTTGATAGTCATTTTATGATCATTAACAAAGCGAATTCCTTAAGAGAATTAAGACAAAATGAAAATAAAATGTTACTCAACTGCAAAAAAGCTAAAATTCAACTCAACTTTTTACCTTTTAGACAATTCGAAGCGTATGCACAAAGTTGTTTAATAACAACAAACAATTTAAACGAACCAATACAAATGAGTTCGCACAATGTTGCGTATGGTTGACCATTCGAAAACGAAAGTCAAAACGATGGTAACACTTCTATAATTGGCACAACAATGAATACTGCTGAGCCAATTATTGTTGACCGTTTTTATAAAAAGAGTCAAAGAAGAACAAATTACAATTGATTCACTGTTGGGTCAAGTGGAAAAGGGAAAAGTACTCAAAAGTCAAAACAGATTATTGATTTACTTGCCGAAAATACTAATGTTTACATAATCGATTTACAAAATGAATATAAAGATATTGGCAAAAAATTTGGAGCAACACTTATTGATTTAGGCGCCGGCGTGCAAACTTGCATTAATCCGCTACAAGTCCAAATTCAATTTTTAGAAGATGAAAAAATTAGTCCCAAATTAATTATTAACAAACATATGCAATGATTAGAAGGTTTTTTTAAATTAGTCAATCCACAATTTACTATTGATCATTTAATCATAATTTTAAAATGCGTAAAGGCTTTATATGACAAAAATGGTGTTTACAAAGTAACAAATGTTGATGACTTGCAACATTTAAAATATCCAATCATTTCAGACCTTATTTCTGAATTAAAAAACTACACTTATATTGATGATTTCGAAAAACAACGTAAACAAATAATGGTCGCAGATATTACTGACCAATTAGAATTTCTTTTCGAACACAACGGTAAATATCAATACATTTACAATAACTCTACAAATATTGATTTAGATAATGAATTTATTATTTTTAACACAAAAGAATTAATGAGTGCTTCAAAAGAAAATGGCAGTGTGGGCACATATGTTTTACTTTCACTTCTCCAAAATCTTATTTACAACAATTATGTTAAAGATCCGAACAAAAATACAGTTATTTTTATTGATGAATTACATCAATATATAGATGTTGACAATCCTATCACTTTAAATTTCATTTATAAAATGACGAAAACGGTGAGAAAGTTTAATTGCGGAATGGATTTAACAACACAAAGTCCTTCTGACTTTCTTGGTTCTAGTCACATTTCGAAAAAAGCAGAAAGCATTTTGCAAAACTGTCAATATTCAACTATTTTTGGATTGAAACAAAAAGATTTAGAAGCAGTTGAAAAAATGTATGAATTTTCAGGCGGATTAAACTCATCAACAATCAGATTTTTAAGTGATGGAAATATCGGTAATTCATTAATTAGTTTACATCTTTATTCAAAATTAAAAATAGACACTTACTACAACAACTTTGAAAAATCTTTATTTTTTAAAAAGGGAGATTTCAAAGAAATATAAGGCAAATATGAAAAAAATTAAATTTAAGAAAATTATTTGACCATTGATAGCTACTGCATTAATACCCGCAACCGTTTGTACAACTGTGAATTCAACTAAACAAAATAAACAAATAATGAACTTTAAATCACAGGCAATGTACTCAAGGCCATATTATTCACCAATTGAAACTGATACTTTAGCTGGCGGTATTTGATACGGTAGTCCTTTAAGAAAAAGTAAATATGAATTTCCAGAGCAATGAAAAGAAAAAATGTTAGATTTAAATAATCATGAATACATTGAAACTAAGAATTTTAATAACATTAGCGTCATTGCACAAATGGATAATAAAACAAGAAAAATAGTACTTTATTTTGCGCCTTATTATTCGCCAGTTTGATCAGTGTACCAATCACTGACAGTTGATACTTGACGAGAAGTAAGCAACAAATGAAATGGTTCGGCAGAATTTGAATTCACCATTACAGCAAATAAAGTAACTGACAAAGTTAAGTATCATCAGTTATACAAATTGTGTACTTTGATTAATAAAAATTTATTATTTTTCAATAACGACGTGATTTCAATTAAAATTAATCGACTTGTTGAAAAAAGAAATCTGGATGGAACAAGATATAACTGATTCTGATTATCCAAAAATGGCGCCGAAGAAAGTACTAATGTAAGAATTAAAACATACAATATTTATCCAAACAAACAAAACCCAAACGCAAAATACGAATGAGAATGAAATAAGTTTTATCAAAGTTCTAAATTAGAACGAATTGTTATTGAAAGTGACACCGGTGGAGATTTATATACTCCAGTAAGTGCTGGTTCGGCATTAAGTAGTAATCAAACAAAACTTGAACAATATTTAGATAAAATAAACCGCGAATTAGGTAACAATTTAAAGTTAACTTATACGAAAGAAAGCGGTTCAGTAATTGATTTATATTTAAGAATAAAATCAACTGGCCAAAGTAGTAAGTTATACAACAATTTGCAAATAGAATTCGCGACATCTGATAACTATAACAAACGAGAATTAGGCAAAAGGTTAATAATACAAAAAAATAAAATTCCTGCTAACCCAACAAATTCTTATCACACCGGACTAATCGATGATATTGAAACCAAAATTGTAAATTATGAAGGAATTAGAGAAGGCGAAATACAAAACGGAGAAGTTTTTGATATTACATCAAAATTTTTTGCACCTGTAAAAATAATTTTTAACACCACAAATGCCGAAAACGAATATATGCTTGTCAACGGAAAAAAGATTGAAGTATATAACAAACAATTTGAAGCTGTTTTAACTGACAATAGACAACATACAGCAGATAATGAGCGAATTTGAAACGAAAACATTGTCGATCGAACGCAAATTCAAACCATTTTTAATTCACACAAAAGAAACGAATACCTTGTAGAATTAATTCAAGTTGACCCAAACAATAAGAAACTTATTTTGAAACATTACAAAAAGATTTTTGTTATTGATTCATTGAATCCAAAGATAGATTTCAAATGATATGGTTGAGATCCGGATAGAAATTCAAATCAAAAAGCATTAATTGAAGAATTTATCAAAAATGATGATGGCAGTTTAAAAGTTGACCAAAACGGACAAAATATACGTAATCCGTTATACGATCCGTTAATAAATAAAGAAACAGGTACAAAAAAAGAATTAGTATTGATTAATTTTGATAAGTTTCAAAATGGGCAAATGTTAAAAAATACAGATACCAAATTTTCATATGAAACTTTTAAAGCAGCTGTGCCAAGTTTGGAAACGTTTTATAAAAATACAAAACTCCCTGCAAAGACAAATTGAATTTTACCTTCAAGTAATACCTCAAACTACGTAATTGCTGAAGCCATCGTTTTAAATAAAGGGGGACTTAAAAAATTCCCAAATAAGCAAAAATATCTTATTTTTAAATTAGCAAAAGACCAAAATGATTCGTTGTTTTTCAAACCAATTAATACCGCAAATCCGGTCAAATGATACGAAGAACAAATAATTAATAATTCAGATAACAATGATCTAGAAAATGATTTCTTTTCTTCTCCAGGTTTGTGACTTTTTGCAAGCAAAGATACTAATAAAATTTCTTCTTTTAAATTAGTTTATATAGTAAACGAACAAAACTCAAATAAATTATTTACAGAAATTTATAAAGAATCTAACAACGTAATTTCTCCTTTGTTTTCTACTATTGAAGGACAAAAATTTTACAATTTTTTGCGTGATGAATTGGGACACACAAAAGATGATATTACTAAATTTTCATATGAACAAATTTTGGAATTTTATAAATTGTACGTATACAGCAAAAATTTAAAATGGGAAAACAAAAACATTTCTATAATAACGCCTATTATTAATAAAGAAGAACTTAATAATAAATTTACTAAAAGTCAATTTCAACATGACTACGTGGATGCAGCGAATGGCTTTCAAATTTTTGCAAATAATTTTCTTTTAGACTTTCCATATAAATCGTATGCAAAAGTTCAAAAAATAAAACTTGCTCAAGATACTAATGAAAGAAATTTTGTTGAAGTTAATTTTGTATTAGATACCGTAAAACAAAATTATTATTTAAGTTCTAATGTTGTGCGATTCCCAATTTTATTTAAACCAGAACCTTTGATTGAAACAGATCAACCTCAAGAACATACAACAAGTACTGAAAACGAACCCATTTTTCCAGTTGAAGATTTACCGAAACCAATAGAATTGGTTCTAAATCATCAATATTTTATTGACCAAGCTCATTTGTTGAGCAAAGATAAATTTAAAGAAAAAATTCTTGAAGAAAAGCAGCTTTGATTTTTAAATTCAGACAATGACCTATTTCAAAAAATTGATTTTAATTTAACAGAAAACGATAATAACTTCAAAATCAGTGCAAAGTTTAAAGATGAAAAAAATATGACGCAATATTATTTTTCACCAACTAATGAATTTATTATTAATATTTCAGAATTTGGAACAGCTCGAACTATCGAAGAAAAAACTGAAATAGATGAAAATCCTGAAAACGAAGATAAAAAGCAAGCAATAAGTATTTCAGTATTTGAAAACATATCAATTCCGTCAATTAATTTAAATGGACTTGATGAACCTGAAAAAATAATTGAATATCTTAAAACTAGCGTAAAAGAATTTATGGAAAATTTAGTTGAAGGTGAAGATTATGTTTTTAAAAATATTGATGAAGTAGCTGTTTCGCTAAGTAAACCACAAAAATATAATAATAGCGATGTACAACCTAAAGTCGAAAAATTAATAATCTCAGCTGCTGATGGAAGAATAGGACTATTAGAAGTTGAAATAATAAATTTTGTAAAAAATATATTTAAAGACACCATTGACTTAAGCAATCTAGAGTTCGAAGAATTAAATGTTGAAGCCACAACTAAAGAAGTGTTAAAAAACACCATTTTAAACAAAATAAAACGTGAATTAAAGAAAGAAAATATTGTTCTTGACGATGATGTTTATATTTCTAATTTAGAGCAGGGCGTTAATAAATTGAACGTAGGCAATGGAGAAGTTTTTTCATTCGAAATTTTGCCTTTAAACAAGAAGATAATAAATAGCGCCAATATAAACATAAAAATACTGTTGTGAGAACTTTTGATGAGAAAACAGATCAAAATAATGATTCTCATCTGATAGATTTGAGCGAAGTAAAAAATAAAGTTTTTAAATTTAAAGAATATACATTGTCTGCATTAAAAGAAAAAATTGTTAAAAATATAAATGATTTTTTAAAAGATGAATATGACCTGCAAGTTGGCCAACATTACACGTTAAAAACAGATGAAATAGCTCAAATTTTGCAAGCAAATAACTCATCAAATAACGAGATTCAAAGCGGCGAAATATATATTTATCCTATTACAAATGTAAGTAAAAATCAAGCAAAAATTACTTATTTTAATGAAATTGATGAACAAGCGGAAAATGATATTGAAGTAGCACCTAAAACCAACAAATTGGAAAACGAGATAAAACAAGAACAAAAAAATAAAATCTTGAAAATTGCCTTGCCTATTGGTATTGTCTCCGCTTTAAGTCTTGCTGCTTTAGCTTGATTTATTAAAATCAGATATTTTAGAAAAGGTATTAAGTAAAAACATAAAAAATAGAAGTGTAAAACTTCTATTTTTTGTAACACTGCTGCTCTTTGGTGTTTTCTAAATTGAAACTATAAATTAATTTAAAAATTATTCAGTTGTCTCTGCTGTTTTAAAACCAGTAGATACTTCAAAGAATTTGGAAATTTTTGTTTTTTGGTTGGCTTTTAATGTAACTGTCACTTTAATTTTAACTGCATTAGGTGGCACATCTTTTTGATCTTCAACTTTTTCATAAGAAAGGTCATAAATATTATTTGAAACTGTATTTAATTCTACAAATTCTGGAGCATCCATATTTTTATCGTGTTCAGGATTTGCAACAAGGAGTTTGAATTTAGCTTCAGTATAATCTGAGTCAACTATATGAGCTATATCACTTGCTTCGCCAGCGTATTCAACTTTTGTTGTTGATGCATCAAGAGCATCTTTAATCTTTGCAGTTTCAGGATCAAGAGCAAAACCAGAAACTTCAAGTTCAATTGCTTTTGAGTTTTGCGAATTTTTAGTTAAGTTTAATGAAACATACAAGATACCAAGGTTATTGTCAGCTTTAACAAAAGCAAATTTTTCTTTTACATCTGTTCTCAATTCACTTAATGTTTTTCCGGTTTGACTAGAATCACTTTTTTCAACATAAACTGTTTTAAATTTTTGACTAAATGATTCAAAACCGTTGACTAGCGAGCTTGCTGTCGGTCTGTTGCTTTGATTTACTCAGTCGGGATTTTCTGCTTCTCAGTCAATAGTAGTTTTCGGCTGATAAGTATCTAAAATACTATTCAAGTCTTTCACAATTAAATCTGCTGACTCAACTGGATCTGAAGTATCTTTTTTAAAACCACTAACTTGTTTAATTTCTGAGGTTAATTGTTGATTTTTGTAAGTTACTTTGACTAAAACATTGAGTATACCTTCTGAGTTATTAAAGCTATTTTCTAAATTTTGAGAATCTTGTAAAAGGAATGAAACATCACTTACTTCAGGATAAACATCATTAATTCGTTTCATTTGTTGGTTTGCACTTGGCACATTTAAGACGAATTTATCTTTATAACTGTCAAAATTACTTGCCACTGTTTGAGCGGTTAAAGTTTGTGCTAAGGCTGAATCGGTGAATATAACTTCTGCACCGAGGAAAATTTTATCTTCATCAATATTTGTAACTTTTTGAAAACCTTCACCAGAAATTTCTCTTGATTCTTTTATTTCTTTGTCATTAACTTTTTGTGTAACAGTTGCAAGCAAAGTTAATCTTCCTAAAGTATCATCATAAGAAAGCGCTTTATTACTTAGAGGCGTAAATTTAACTTCAATATTTTTTTCCTCACCAGAAAAATAAGATTTTAAGTCCACATTCTCAGCACCATTTTTAATAAAAAAACCTAATTTGCTTTTATGTTCATCAAAATTGTTCACAATTTCGCTTGGTTTTGGCATTGATGCATCTGGATTTGCGGCATCATAAAGTAAAACAGCTCCATTATTATTAACAATTTTCTTTAGTTTTTGTTGCGCTTCTTGTAATAAACCATCTTCGCTAGAACAAGAAATTGCAGTTAAAGAAGTTGCTAGTGTGGCAAAACTAACAAATGAACCAAAAATAAGTTTTTTCTTTCCTAATTTCATATCTCCTCCAAGAGCCGATAAGAACTACATATTATTTAATAATATTAACATTATATATTAGTATATTAAAAGAAAAATAGATGTAAATTGCTCAAAAATAAATAGAAAATACAATGAATAACGCCATATGATTATTTTCTTTGTAACTGAGTTGCTGTTGAGTTACAGTAAAAATAATCTACAGCTGTTTTGATTATGACAATATATAATTAAGCAACTTTATTAGTCCCAAGGAGGGAACGATTTGAATATTTCAATCACTAATGTTGCAACAAAACTAGAACTTAAAGAGTCGCAAGTGGAAGTAGTATTAAACTTACTAGCCGAAGGGGCGACTGTGCCTTTTATCGCTCGCTATCGTCAAGGTGTAACTGGCGGGCTAGATGAAGAAATTATTCAGGAAATTAATTCTTTATATGTTTATGACGTTGAATTAAACAAAAGAAAAGAAGCCATTCTTAATATTTTGGCAGAAAATAAACTTTTAACCCCTGAATTAGAAGCAAAAATTAACGAAGCTCAAACTAAAGCTGAAGTTGAAAATATTTATGAACCATTCAAAATTGGTAAAAAAACCAAAGCTACAGATGCTATTGCCTTAGGACTTGAACCGCTTGCAAAAAGAATTTTTGAAGAAACTGATCCTAACTTCAATCCTTATAAAGAAGCAGAATTATATTTAAATGAAAAAGTTCCTAATGTTGAATTTGCACTGGAACAAGCCAATTACATCATTAGCCAATGAATTTCACAAGATGTTGACACCAGGGCTTTCGTCAAAAAAGAAATTTATAATTTTGGCAATATTGAAACAAAATTAAAAAAAGGTGCTGAAGTAGATGATCCTAAAGAAATCTTTAAGATTTATTATGATCATAAAGAAAGAATTGCGTATGTACCAAACCATCGAGCGCTTGCAATGAGTCGAGGCGAAGACAAAAAAATTATTTCTTACTCGTTGACTTTCAATTTAAATAGAATTTCTTACGAACTAAACAATAAATATTTTAAAAACAAACGCACTGGCAAATTAATTACTGCTGCCATTAATGATGCGCTTTCAAGATTAATTTTGCCTTCAATTGAAAGAGAAATTAAAAGTGACTTGTTTGAAAGAGCACAAACTGAAGCCATTAAAATTTTTGCGCGCAACGTTGAAACTATGCTGCTTTGACCAGCTGTTAAGAATAAAAAAGTACTCGCTATTGACCCTGCATTTGTTAACGGTTGTAAAATCGCTGTCTTGGATGCCAACGGAAATTTACTTGAAAAAGCTGTTATGTATCCAAATGAACCATTAAAACAAACTGTAAAAGCAACTATTTTAATGAATAAGTTACTCGATAAATATCAGAGTGACATTATTGTTATTGGTAATGGTACTGCTTCAAGAGAAACCGAAGAATTTGTTGCTTCGATTATTAGGGAAAGAAAAACCAAAAATCCTAACGAAGAAATTAAATATGCTGTGGTGAGTGAAATTGGAGCTAGTGTTTATTCAGCTAGTGAAATTGCAATCAAAGAATTCCCTGAGTTATCTGTTGAAGAAAGATCAGCAATTAACATTGGCCGTCGTTTCCAAGATCCACTTAATGAATTAGTTAAAATTGATCCAAAATCAATTGGAGTTGGTCAGTATCAACATGATGTTAACCAAAAAGAATTAAACCAAGCTTTAACTTTCAAAGTAGATAAAGTTGTTAACTTAGTTGGAGTGGATGTAAATAGTGCCACTGAAGAAATTCTTAAATATGTGTCTGGTCTTAACAAAAAAGTGGCCGGTGCCATTGTTGCTTTTAGAACAGAAAATGGTTCATTCCAAAATCGTGAGCAACTAAAAAAAGTAAAAGGTTTGGGCGCTAAAGCTTATGAACAAGCTGTTGGTTTTTTAAGAATTCATGATTCAAAAACATTCTTTGACCGCACAGCAATTCACCCCGAAAGTTACGAATTAGCCTACAAAATAGTGGAAAAATTTAATCTAGATTTTGATTCAATTGATCGTGAATTATTATTAAAGCAAGATCCAGAAAAACTTGCGCACGAATTTAATTCGAACAAATATGATATTCAACAAATTTTAGATGCTTTAATGAACCCAACTAAAGACATCAGAAGTGAAAAAGAGGGGTATAAGTTAAAAGATAATTTAGTTAACATCAACGATTTACAAGTTGGAATGATTGTTGATGGTAGTGTCTTAAACATTACTGATTTCGCTTTGTTTGTTTATATTGGTCTCAAGGAGTCAGCTTTTGTCCACAAGTCGAAAGTGCTAACTGCGCAAGGAGCAGAAATTGGTTCGCTCTATGAACACTTTAGTATTGGGGACAACATTAAACTAGAAATTATTGAAATTGATGTTGAAAAAGGTAAAGTTAAAGGTAAGATTCAATTGTAAAAAAGAAAAACACAACTTGGTTCTTTGAGTTGTGTTTTTTATTTGAATTTTTGAAAGTAAAGTTAACAGTTTTTATAATGTTGGTGTTGTGTTTTCTTTTGCGAAACCACGAACAGTAATAGTAGTTTGATACGAAATAAGACCTGTACTATCACTTTGTGAAGAAGGGCGAATCATAACTTTGAATTTAGCTTCACCAGTGTTAGGATCATATGAATAAAGTGGGTAACCAGAAACTTGATTGAATGTTGCACCACTAAAAGTATCAGTAGAATAACTAATTTGGTATTTTTTAGAATTTGCAAAATTCTCTTTGAAACGAAGATCTACGTAAGTGTAAAATCCATGTAAAGTATTCTTGTGTTTGTCACCAGCTGGAATTTGACTCACGAATGGAAATTGTTCTTGGTTAGTTGGATTGATTTTGCTTAAATCCGCACCTTCAAAAGCAACGATTTCAACTTGTGAGTTTAAGACATTTTTTAATTCAGTAAGATTAAAGAAAATATTTTGTGTGTGCTCACGAGTAAAAGTGTAATGTGTGGTCGCATCTAAATTGTCACTAGTTGCAACTGGAACCACTTCATAAAGATAATAGTGCAATGTTAAATAGTCGGGGCGCGCTTCATCGTAAGTAACTCAAATCGCACGTGAGGTGTCCAATTGGAATTTCTTAGCATTAAAACTAGGCGAGCTATTCAAGTTAAAGTATTTTTTAAATTTTTGGTGGCTTTCTTCGATCTTTGTTTTGTTTTCCTCAGTCGCCTCAATATCTACACGAGGTAACAAGTAATTATCGACTGTCTGACCTTCAACAGTCGTGGTGGCTTTGTAGTTATAAAAGTCTTGCACAGAATTCATTGTTGGCAGTGTTAAATCTGTTTTTACTACTGGTGAGAAAAGTGGACTAAGAGCATAGGTGGCTGTGACCGGCCAGTGTGGTACTTTTTGTCTTTCAATTTCTTCTTGCTCAGAGAGAGTAGCAAAACCGTCTAATTTAAAAGTGCGTTGTGCTCAGTGTGCTTGCCGTTCTGCCACAGTATCTTTGACATCGACATCAATTGATTCCAGACTCACTTGCAAGAAGAGTTCTCTAGTTTTATCGTTGGCGTAAGAACGATAGTAAAAGCGATATTTGTTGCTGTAATTAATAAGGGGAATCTTGTCATCGCTCACAAGGGCAAAAAGGGAATTTCGATTCACTTGGCCGCCGGCATTGGAAACTTTGAATTGGTTTGACCAAAAAGCTTTGTCTTCACTTGAAGAATACTTTAAGTTAGGGTCGAGTTCAGTAGGTTTGGTAATTTGAGGAATGTCATAAGAAGCGTAAGAATATGTGCTTGGTAAAACTTTTTTGCTAAGCATATCTGTACCAATGAAGTTGTACTGCGCTAAAATTGCGTTCGCACTCACTGTGTGTTTTTGGTTGTTCACACCGACGCTCATACTTGCAATGGTAGCAAACGCAGCCACACCAATAAGTGAAGCAGGAACTCAAGCTAATTTACGTTTTTTCATAACTATTTCTCACTTTCGTAAAGTAAATTTTCAATGTGCAGAACCAATTTGTTTAAAGTATGTGGCTTATGACTGGAAACAAAAAATTGTGGTGTTGTTGGCAATAAGAAGTTTTGTTCTAACATTGCAGGAGTGGAAGTAACTAATTTGTGTTTGGCCGATTGATTCAATTTATCTATTTTAGTATAAACTAGAGAAATTGGTAAATTTAAGTGGTTCAAAAAGGTAATCACTTGGGCATCAAGTTCAGTAAAACCAAGTCGGGAATCAATGAGCAAAATGATGTGTTTAGGAATGGAAAGATCTGCTAAATAAGTTTCGATCATTTGCATCATTTGGATTTTGGCGCTTTTGCTCATTTGCGCAAAGCCATAACCTGGCAAGTCGACTAAGAGCTTCCCGTTGTGATCACTAAAATAATTAATTAACTGTGTCCGCCCAGGTGTTTTTGACACAAAAGCTAAGTTCTGCCCAACAAGGGCATTGAGCAGTGAGCTTTTACCAACATTAGAACGGCCTCAAAAACAAACTTGCACACCAGGCCTACGGAGAAAATTCTCGGCTGAATTGGTTGATTTTTCAAATTTTCACATTAAAGCAATCCTAATTTCTTCTTATGACGTATCAGTGTTGATGAATAATTGATCGAATCGTAATCTGGAATGATTAAAATGGTTTCTAAGTTAGGGTTAACTGCTTTATTCCCGGCAGCTAACTCAAGTTCATAACTATAATCTGTGTCATTACGCGCGGAACGTAAGATGAATTCTATGCCAAGGTTTCTGGCAACATCAGCTGTGAGCTGATTTTTGTTTTGCAGCACAACAACTTTATCACCATAATGAGTAAGTTTAGCTTGCACCGTTGCAAAACGTTCTTCTAAGTTATCAAGGTTATTTTTGTCTGGGTTAAACGAGACTAATACCACCACTTGGTCAAAAAGTTTTAATGCCTTGTCGATGATGGCATAGTGACCTTCGTGGATGGGATTAAATGAACCTGGAAAAAGGGCGATTTTAGGCATTTTGAATAGACGAATTATTTTTTGTTAACAAGCGCTTTCGCGTATTGGGCAATTAGTAATTCTTCATTGGTTCTAATTGCAAAAATTGGTACCTTACTGTTAGGTGTTGAAATTAATTTGAAATCGGTGTATTTTTCTTCATTTTTTTCTGGGTCTAATTCAAGGTGAGTAAAGTGAAGTTTGCTAATTACTTCTTCACGTAACTCTTTTGAATTTTCGCCTACACCTGCGGTAAAGACAATCGCGTCAATTTTGTTTTCAAGTTTGTTTGCGTAATTTGCTACGTAATCAACAATTTTTTGCACATAAAGATCATTGGCAAATTTTGCTTGTTTATTGCCTTGAGCAATAGCAGCTAAAATGTCACGTGAATCGTTTGAAAGTTGTGACACACCAAGTAAACCTGATTTTTTGTTAAGTAAATCGGTCACTTCGCCAACGCTTAAACCTTCTTCTTTGCATAAAAAGTGAATGATCGAAGGGTCAATGTCACCTGAACGTGTGCCCATCATAATACCAGCTAAAGGTGTAAGTCCCATTGAGGTGTCAAATGAAACACCATCTTTGATCACGCAGATACTTGCGCCTGAGCCAATGTGTAAGTTAATTACATTCACCTTATCTTTGCCAACAAGTTCACGAACTTTGTTTCTAATAAAGTTGTGGCTAATGCCGTGAAAACCATACTTACGAATTTTATGTTTTTCGGTAAGGTCAAAAGGAATTGGGTAAATCGCGTTAATGTCTGGAATGGTGTTGTGGAAAGAAGTGTCAAAAGTAGCAGTTAAAACTGCTTTAGGCATTTCTTGTTGGAACGCACGAATTGCTTGTAATGCTCCTGGGTTGTGCAATGGTGCATAAACTACACATTTTTCAATTTTTTCAATGGCATCATCATTCAAAACAATACTTTCTTTGAAGTAAGTGCCACCATGCACAACTCTAAAACCAACAACTTCAATTTCTTCTGGACGAGCAATTAAGTTGATTTTTTTCATTAAAGCTAAGGTTTTAGCTACCGCAACTGCGTGATTTGGTAAAGCTGGAAATTCTTCATAAACTTTACCAGCGAACTTAATTCTAATAATTCCGTCTGGTAAAGTAATTCTTTCTGTTAATCCTGAAGCAATTGGTTGCAAAGTATCTTTTTCAAAAAGTTGTAATTTAATTGAACTACTACCTGCATTAACTACTAAGATTTTTCTACTCATAAATTCCTCTTTCAAAATATTCAAATTTAAGAAAATGTAAAATTTTTGAACATCAAAAGTCCAAAAATTTAAAAATTTAGATTTTAGTTGTGTGCTTGAATAGCTGTTATTAAAACAGTTTCCACAACATCTTGGGTTTTGGCACCACGTGAAAGGTCGTTAACTGGTTTGTTTACTCCAGTGATGATAGGACCAATTGCGCCATAACCGGCATAACGTTGTACTAATTTGTAACCAATGTTACCTGCTTCAAGGTTTGGAAAAATTAATGTGTTAGCAGGTTCATTAAATGATTCCATTTTGTATTTTGAAGCACGTACGCCTAAATCAAGCGCAGCATCAAGTTGAACTTCACCGATTGCCTTTGTACCATTGTACTTAGCGTTGAAGTCAAAAGTTGCTTCGTGCACCAATTCAGTTCTTGGGGTTTTTGCGCTATAGTTTGTTGAAAATGAAAGGAATGCAATTTTAGGATCAATGTCAAATGATTTCACAAAAGCTGCTGCGTTTGTTGCGATATCAACCAACATTTCTTTAGTAGGGTCAGGATTTACTGAAATATCACTAAAGAAAGCAAGTTTTTCATCTTGGTGCATAATCATAACTGATGAAATAGTTTTAACTCCCGGTTTTGGACCCACGGTTTTGAATGCTGCTCGTAAAATATCAGCTGTTGAATAATTCAAACCACCTACCACAGCATCTACTTCACCGTTTAGTAAAAGCATCATCGCATAAAATGGACGAGTTGATAATGCTTGTAATGCGCTTTCATCACTTTCAGAAGCTGGTTTACCTTTTTCAGCATCTTTTTTGTTTCTCAATTCTTTGTAGTCGTTAGCTAAAGCTTTAAGTTTGCTTTGATCTGCAAAAATATTGATAAATTGATTGCTTAAAACATCTTTGTCTGTTTCAACAAGTAAAGAAACTTCTAAATTTTTATAAGCTGCCAATTGTTTAGCTGCATCAATTGCTCTAGGATCAGCACCGTCAATTAAAACGATTTTGGTCTTAGGTAATTCATTAACTTTTTTAGTTACTAAATTAATAAATGACATTTTGTCTCCTTCGTCGTTTTGCATAATCACAATTTTGCGAATATTACTATAATATAGATATATTCAAAAACAAGGTATGCTTTAAAATTAGTAATAAAATACTCACTTATTATAAATTGCTTATATTTTAATACAAAAGCACATTTTAGAAAGAAAAGAAAGTACCAAAAAAGTCTTGCTTTTTAAAGAAAAATGACTGCTATTAAACAATCATTTTTTAATGTTTTAATCAAATTTGAGATCCAAATATTTAATGGCATCTCTAGTGAACATTTCTAAATTTACTTTCTTATTATCAATAAACACATTGTCAAAATCAGACACTAAAAACAAATAAAATAATTCACTTTTGTTTTCATCTGAATCAATGAAAAATTGATTATCGAAACAAAAATATTCCACTGGTTGGATTTCAAATTTGTTAAATTCTTCGTCTTTATTTTCATCTCTTCTTTTACCAATAAAACAGAATTTATGTTTTTCCATAAAACTTATTTGAATTGATTGATCGTAGTTTTTTGAAAAATTATTTTCTACTAAATTTTCGTCTGGTAGTAATTTGTTATTTTCTTGCCAAACTTGAAAACGTACTTTTGCAATACATAGTTCAAAAAATATACCGACAGTACAAAGTCAAAGAATACCAAAAAAAGTGCTAACAAACAATAAAGATTTCTTTTTTCAATATAAAGCCAGATAAAAATACTACAGAAAATACCAAATATAATTATCAGAAATAACTCAATGAACATATGAAACTTTAACTTTTTTCGAACAAATGTAAAGTATTTTTCATTAAATTTTATTTTTTTTACAACTGAAGTTTCTAATCAAAAAAATGTAATTTGTCCTAAAATTAACGTTAAAAATGGACAGAATGTCTTTAAAACTCAAGCAAATACATCCGCAATAATCAAAACTTCCTCAATTCTTTTTTTGTTTTTTACTATCAAGCTAATTCAACTTTAAATCTAAATATTTAATAGCTTCTTCTCTAAACATTTCTAAAGTTGCTTTTTTGCCATCAACAACTAATTTCTCAATATTGCACACTAGAAACATATAAAATAAGTCGTTTTTGTTGTCTTCAGATTTAATGAAGAATTTGTTATTGTATTTAAATCGCTTTGTTGAAGGCATCATTTCGTAATCTTTAAATTCTTCATCCGTTTTTAACAAAATAAATTTATGTTTTTCCGTCAGATTTGTTTGAATAGATGAATCGTAATCTTTTGAAAAATTGTTTTCCACTAAATTTTGATCAGATAATAATTTGTTGTTTTCTTGTCAAGATTGAAAACGAAGTTTAGTCTTGTATTGATAGAAAATTAGGTAATAACCAAAATAAAATCCAATGCAAAAGAAAACGCATGCAGGTAAATAGCAAACTACTTTTAAACCTATTGGTAAATTTGCCGAATCACTCGTAATTATTTTTTTAAAAAAAATATATTCTTTTTCTGTTGCGAGTCAGATAAAAATACTGAATAAAGAAATAGACAAAATTACAATAAACACCACAATTGTTATGTAAAAGTTTAATTTTCTACGACAAAATAAAAAATATTTCTCGTTGAATTTCGTTTTGTGATCTGTAGATGTGTCAAGCCAAAGAGTGTTTATTTGTTCCGAAATTAATCTGTAAATTGGAAAAAGCTTTTTAAAAATGAGGTCTAACATAAATTATCCTAAATTATCAAGTTTTGTTTTGTTAAGAAGTTTTCTTACATATCATCCTTTTGTTGATCTATGCACTTTTTGCAAACCTAACAAGTGAAGTTCTACTTTTGATAATTTTAATAATTGATTTAATGTTTTCGTCTCTTAACAATTTCATAATATTTATCTCCGTTTAAAAACTTATAATATTGCTTATAAAGAACACTTTTAAAAAATGAATAAAAAAAATAACAGAATATTTTGTAAATTTATACATTCAATAAAAACAAAAAAGACAAGAATTTGTTTTTCTTGTCATTTAATGTTCTGTTATTTTTTTATTTAATCAAATTTTAAATTTTAATATTTGCTAACTTCCTCAGTAAACGTTTTCAAGGTAACTTTTTAACATCAAAAATTAAATTCCGATTTTGTGTTTAATAGCTTCTACTAAATTTTTGAAAAGCGAGACCACGGTAAGAGGTCCAACGCCGCCTGGCGCTGGCGAATAACCTTGCACTCAACCCTCGAGGTCAGTAGTGTCTAAGTCGCCAAACAACACTTTTTTACCGTCTTGTTCAATGTAAGTGGCACCAACATCAATAATAATCGCGCCTTCTTTAATGTGTTCGCGTTTGAGCATTAAAGGATCGCCAGCTCCAGTAACGATGACATCACAAACTTCAATACCTTTAATAGTTGATTTTTTTGAATAAGTTGAAACAATTGCGCCCATTTGTTTCATAATATGGGCAATTGGTTTACCCACTAAATGTGAACGACCAATAACGCCAACACGTTTGCCCTTTACATCTATGTTATAGTAGTTTACAAGTTCTTTCACCGCTAAAGCAGTGGCAGGTGTAGAGTGAAAATATTTTGTTTTGTCGTTATAAAAATTAAATTCGTTACGATTGCTTAAACCGTCAATATCTTTTTCAATGCGAACTGAATCTAGAATAATTTGACTTGGTAGCGAAGTTGGTAAAGGGAGTTGCACAATAATGCCATCTGCTTCTTCATTAATTTCGTCGATTGCTTTGAGCAAGTCTCGTTTAGTAATTTCAACTGGGAAGTGATAGAGTTTGGCTTCAACATTTACTTCAGTTGCTTTTTGCATTTTTTTCTGAATGTATTTAGCAGATGCTTCATGTTCGCCAACTTGAATGATCGCAAGTCGTGGTTTACGACCTAAATCATGTGCTAGCACCGTGAATTGTTCTCTCAGTTCATTTGTGATTTTTTCCACAATTTCTTTGCTTTTATAGATTTGCATTTTTATTTTTCCTTTGGTTTGGATTCTGTTGCTAGTTGAGTTTCATAGTTACTGAGAGCTTGCTCAAGATTTTCTTTGACGTACTCAAGTTGGTCACTGTTATATTCGATTTTACGTTGCTCAGCGTGAATTAGTTTTTTAGGAGCTTTAAGTAAAAAGTTGTTGTTACTCAAAAGTCGTTTGCTCCGTTGAATTTCGTTAGTGAGATGTTCAACCGATTTTTTAAGTTGTTTAATTTGCTGTTCACGCATTTGGCGATCTAACAAAATGTACACGTAACCACCCTCTTCAGGATCGTATTCAGCTTCAATCTTCGCATGCAAGTAGTCTGAATTTTGAACTCACTCAGCATTAGCTAATTTTGCACAAACTTTCTTTGCAATCTCGTTGTTCTTAATTGAATATAAATCTGGTGTTCGTGAGTAAAAATCATATTGAATCACTGTATTTTTACTTAAGTTGAATTTTTCACGAAAGTCACGAATACCTTTGACTGTGGAAATAATGTCGTTAAACAAACGGTAAGTTGCTTCACCTGCTGAATGCTTGCGCACAATCCCAGCTGTTTTGAAAGTAACTGCCGTAATTTCTTCGCCATACATTGTTTGGTACAAGTGATCAGTAATAAAAGGTAAAAATGGATGTAACAAAATTAATAATTTCTTAAAAGTGGCTAGTAACTTGGTTTTGTTGTAACCAACTTTTAGGATTTCAACATACCACGAAGAAAAATCTTGCATTACAAAGCGTTCAAGTTTACGACCAATCACAGTGAATTCGTATTTTTTCATTAAACGTTCTACTAATTCGTAAGTGTGTGAAATTTTACGGTCAATTCAGGTGTCGGCAAGTTCTTGAATTTCATTTTTGGTTGAATTTTCATCTAATTGTTGAATGAAACGTGCAATATTTCATAGCTTGTTGCACAAAGCAAAACCGCGTTTGACACCTTCCATTGAAAAATTAAGGTCTAATCCCGCAGTAGAATTAGTAATTAAATACCAACGCAACGCATCAGAACCATACTCAGCAATTACTTCCATTGGATCAACACCGTTATTAAGCGACTTAGACATTTTGCGACCATTTTCATCACGCACTAAACCATGAATTAACACATTTTCAAAAGGTGCTTGGTCAGTAAATTCTAATCCAAAGAAATACATGCGTGCTACTCAAAAGAAAATAATATCGTAACCTGTAACTAGTAATGAAGCTGGATAGTAACGTTGTAAGTCAGCACTTTGCTCTGGTCAACCTAAGAACGAAAATGGCGCTAAACCAGAACTAAATCACGTATCAAGTACATCTGGATCTTGGGTTCAGCCTGCACCAGGACTTTCAACTTGGACTTTGATTTCATTATCCTTGTATCAAGCAGGAATGCGGTGGCCTCACCAAAGTTGCCGAGAAATGTTTCAGTCGTGGACATTTTCCATTCACTTTTGCAACACGTTTTTAAAACGAGGTGGAATGAATTTCACGCCGTTTTTGCCACGTAAATGTTTAATTAAGTTTTTCGAAAGCACATCCATTTTGACAAATCATTGTGGCATCACTAAAACTTCAATTGGAGTTTTTGACCGTTCTGAGTGCCCCACTTGCGAATTAACTTTGCGAATTTTTTCAATAAAACCGTGTTTTTGTAAGTGTTCTTTCATAGTTTGCCGTGCCACAAAACGATCAAGACCGTGGAAAGGTGAATCAGGGCAGTTAATCTTGCCGTCTTGATCAATAGTTTCGTTGATTGGCAAGTTATGCTTTTGCATAATTTCAACATCAGCTTCCGCGTGCGCTGATAATTTCATTAGACCGGTGCCAAATTTAGGGTCAACGTATTTATCAGCAATCATTGGCAATTCTTTGCCAGTTAACGGATGAATGATTGTTCATTTTTTGTGGTTGTATCTAGTATCAGTTGGATTGTACACAACAGCAACATCACTCAACATAGTTTCTGGTCGTACGGTGGCAATTACTACAAACTCGTTACTATCTTTAATTGGATACTTGATATATAACATTTCTTGTTTAGTAGTTTCCGTGTAAACTTCTATGTTCGAAACCGCAGTTTTAAGTACTGGATCTCAGTTAATTGCTTTGACATCACGATAAATCAAACCTTTGTTGTAAAGTTCGATAAAAGCTTTGTTTACTGCTTGGTTTGATTTTTCGTCCAAGGTAAATCTTTCCTTGTCGTAGTCAAGGGCAAGTCCAAGGGCAGCTCATTGTTGTCTAAATTTTTGTGCGTATTCTTCTTTTCATTCTCAAACTTTCGCAAGAAACTTTTCACGACCTAAATCGTGACGCGTTAGACCTTGTGTCTGGTAAAGCACACTCTCAACTTTACTTTGTGTTGCAATTCCGGCATGATCCATTCCGGCAACATAAAAAGTATCAAACCCATCAAAACGTTTGAATCTAATAATGGTGTCCTGTAAATATGTATCAATTGCGTGACCAATGTGCAACATCCCAGTTACATTAGGGGGAGGTAAAAGAATTGTGAAAGGTGGTTTGGTATGGTCGTGCTGCGAATAAACTTTGTTTCGACTTCGTTTTGCACTTGTTGCTGGTTCAATAGTTTGTGGTTTATATATTTTGTCAATCATAACGGTGTCCAATCAAAAAAGTGATTATTTTACTAAAAAATAAAAAAAATGTATAAAAATTATATACATTTTCATTTGAAAACGGCATAATTAGCCTTTAATTTAATAGATATCTTGCAAAATTTCAGTACTTTCAGCTTCTTTAGTTTTAACCTCTAAACTATTATGTGCTTCTCACTGCTTAGCAAAATTTGTGGTTCAATCTAATCAGTTGTAATTAAATTCATATTCCGAATTGTGCAAGTCTGCAATCATAAACATTGTTTCGTTAAAAGGGTTTTCTAAATTGTTGTCGATATTCTCAGTGTTTGTGTCTTTAGTATCATCGCTTAGAGTAAAGTCAATTTGATCAGTTTTAATTTTTTTGTTTCAAACTTTGAAGTTTGCTAAATTACCTATAACATACTGGTCGTCGTTAACTTCATAAATATCATAGAACAAATAATCATCAGCAAAACTATGCAATAAATCCTTACTATTTTTTATATTTTTTAAACTTGGATATCTTAATCAGGGGTTAAATGGATTTGAAATTAAAGTTTCATAATTGCCAAATTCAATTTCTTTTTGATCGACAAAAACGTAAAGTTCAGATAAATTTAAGTGTTTCATTAAATAAGTATCATTTGAAATGAAAATGCAACTCATTCCTGCGTCAGTAAGTTTTTTAGCAAACGCATTTAAAAAAGTTTTCTTCTCATTAAAAAATGTATCTGGTGCTGAATCAATAATAAAAACGATTTTCTTTTTCTCAATTAAAATCGAACTAAAGTCGATGTTTAGGGCGCCAATATAGTCTAATTGGTAAAATGGTGTAATAAATTTAATAGGTTCAATTCCTGAAGTTGACGTAATTTTTGAGAGTAAAAACAGTTGTCTAAGTTGAATTTGTTGATCAATTGTTAAGTCTGTTTCTTGTGTGACAAAATCACGCAGTAAAACTAATCAGTTAAAAAGTAAACTGACACTTTCGATGTATTCATTATTTTCTTGAATCACGTCTGACAAACTCTTATTATTCAAAGTTTCAAAAGGAGTTTGGCAATGTTCATATTGAGTTTTTAATCGATTTAAAATTATGTTCAGTCTTTGTTTTGGTTCTTTAAAAAGGTAACCTAAGTTATCAAAGTCCAATAGAAATTGTTTGTTTTCTTTAGAAAATTTTCGGTATCTTTCTTGAGCTGAATTTACTAGAAATTCTCGTTCAGCTTTTAACTCAGAAATTTTAATGCTAAGTTCACGAACTTTTGGCGAATAGTCGTTTGTTATAGAGTTATCTACAAAATGTGATTGTATATTTTTTATTTCTTTTTTTGCTGTTATTACTTGATCTTTGATTTCCTCAGTAATAACTTTTCAGCTTGTTAAAAAGCCATATAAAGAAATAGAAAAATTATTTTTTACTATTTTTTTAACATCTGCTTCAAAATTCAATGATGAGTTTAAAGAAACAGTTGACAAATTATTAGCAATGAAAAACTTGATTTGCATATCTAAATCTTCTTTTAGTTTTTCAATGTCATCAACTTCTATTGGTCCAACTAACAAACTGCGATCAACTTTAGTAAATGATTTTAATAATGCTTCTTTTACAGTTGCTAATTTGTATAAAGTTTTAAAAGATTTTGTGTCTTTTGGGAATTGATACATTCTAGCAAGATCATTCAACAGACTCTTCGAATATCATTTCATTAAGTAGTCTAATTTTTCAGAACTCGCTTGATTTCAAAGTTTCAAAATTTTTTCTAACTCAAAAATTTTCGATTTAGCATCTCTGATTTTAAGTTCTAGTTCTATTTTTTTCTGACCATCTTTATTTAGTTTTTGTACTCAAAATAATTCTTTTTCCAGTTCAGTTATTTTTTCTTCATTTAAGAAGTCTCTTGTTTTACTTAAAATTATGTCGAAATACATATAGAAAACATTTAAAACACTAAAAATATGCGTCATCACTTTAGTTAAAAATTCCTTTTGCTCGTTTTTGAATTCATATCAAACTTCGGCAATTCTTTTTTTGCTAACTGATTGTAAGGCTTGAGAAATATTAAATTCAAATTTTTCCAGATTTGGTTTAAACATCATTAATTCTGTTTTTAACTTATTTATAGGTTCCAACATTAATTGGCCTAAAATGTTTTTAACAAAAAACTTTTGACTGCGGATTGTTTCGTTAATTTCAAATGAATTAGAATTCGTTTGATTCACAGTTTTTGACAACTGGTCAATATTATTTAAAATAGGCAAATTTTTACTTAAATGGTAATTAGAATCTAATGACAAAAAAGCTAAATTTTCCAAAATTTTAGCGTTGTTAAAGTTAATTTTAGTTTGTTTTTCAACCAAGTAACCATTATCAATGTGGTTATAAAAAGTAATTAAATTACCTTCATTTTGCAAAAATTTGTGAAAAGTTTTACCTAACACTAAATTTTTATCTTCAAGAGATAAAATACCTGAAAATTGATTTTCATAAATGTCCAGTTTGGGTATAGAAATTTGGTTATTATCAAGCGAAACATACGAATCTTCAATAGTCAAAATTTTTTTTGATTGCATAATAAAAGTATATTAAAAAGAGGTTAAACTTTCTCTTTTTTGGTTCAATTTTGCATCCGCTTTATTTTTTATAATTTAAAATATAAAAAACCCTCGAGGAGTAACTAAATGAAAAAAATTAATATTGCAATTGATGGGCCTTCTGGTGCCGGAAAGTCATCTGTTTCAGAAGCTTTAGCTAAAAAGCTTAATTATATTTTTATTAACACAGGTAGTTTTTATCGCGCTGTGGCACTTTATTCACTTAGAAACAATATTGATCCAACTGACGAAAATGAAGTTATAGCTAATTTGCAAACTCTTAATCCGCATTCAATCACAATTAACAACCAAGAACAAATTTTCTTAGACGGCGAAAATATTACTAACACCATTCGTGCAGACCAAATTTCGAAGTATGCGTCACAAATTGCTGCTTACAAATTAGTGCGTGAATTTGTTGTCAATCGTATTCAACACATCACTAAAAATGACAAAGGTTATATTATGGACGGTCGTGATACAACTTTTAGAATTATGCCTTATGCAGAAGTTAAGATTTTTTTAACTGCTTCAGCTAGTGAACGTGCGAAACGCAGAATTAAACAAAACTATGAATCAGGTTACAACACTGATTATCAAACTGTTTACGAAGAAGTTAAGCAAAGAGATTATCAAGACTCACACCGCGCAACTGATCCTCTACACAAAGTTGAAGATGCCATTGAAATTGACTGTACTGAAATGAATTTTGAAGCTGTACTCAACAAAATTATTGAAATTGTAGAAAGCAAGGTTAACGATGCGAAATAATGTGATTGCAATTATTGGTAAACCCAATGTTGGCAAAAGCACTCTATTTAATAGGCTTGTTGGTAAAAAAGCATCAATTACTTACGATCGACCAGGTGTAACGCGGGATCGTCTTTATGAAAATTTTTCGTGAAACGGACATGAAGTTAGATTAATTGACACAGGTGGTATCGAAGTAGACAATAAACCATTCCAAGAACAAATTCGCACGCAAGCGGAAATTGCCATTGAAGAAGCCAATGTGATTATTTTTATGGTTGACGGCACAAGTGAAATTACTAACGATGACCAAATGATTTTGAGCAAACTTCGGAAAGCAAACAAACCAGTGGTTGTAGTTGCCAATAAATTAGATAACAATGATGATTTTAATTATGGGTGATACGCTTTGGGTGTAGAACAAATTTTTAGAATCTCCGCTCAGCACGGGCAAGGTGTTGGCGATGTGCTTGATGAATGTTTAAAACACCTTAACCTTGATGATATTCACACAGAAAGTCGTTTTAAACTTTCAATTATTGGACGGCCAAATGCGGGTAAGAGTTCTTTGTTAAACCGCTTAGTTAACGAAAATCGTTCAATTGTTTCTGATATTGCCGGCACAACTCGTGATAGTGTTAAAAGTTTAGTTATCATCCACGGACAAAAATTTGAAATTATTGATACAGCCGGAATCACGCGCAAAAGTAAAATTGAAGATAACGTCGAAAAATATGCTTTAATGCGTGCCATTAGTTCACTTGATGAGTCAAATCTTTCTTTAATTATGATTGATTCGACACAAGAGCTTTCTCACTTTGATGCACGTATTATTGGTTATGCCCTAGAAAACCAAAAACCAATTATTATAGTAGTCAATAAGTGAGACTTAATCACCAAAGAAACTAACACAATGGCAAACTTTGAAAAAATGCTTCGCAATCGTTTTCACTTTGTACCGTGAGTTCCAATTGTGTTTGTTTCAGTCAAAAATAACCAACGACTTGATAAACTAATTAATTTAATTTTACAAGTCAAAACAAATTTAGAACGCGATGTGAAACCATCAGTGCTCTCAAACTTTATTCGCGAAACACAAATGGTACAACCAGCTGCCCCTTACAATGGTGGTCGACTTAACATTTACTTTGTTCGCAAACAAGCAGATAAAATCCCGACTTTTGTGTTCTTTGTGAACAATAAAAAATTTTTACACTTTAGTTACCAACGACATTTAGAAAACGAAATACGTAAAGTTTTAGACTTTACTGGTTGCCCACTAAAATTAATTTTCAAAAACAAAAATGGACTTGATTAATTGAACAGAAACTTGCGTTCTGTTCTTTTTATTTACAACAGTATGCACAAGTCTGTTTTGTTATAATTCATTTATGAATCTCAAGGAAATTTTCACACTGCAACAGAATTTAGATGAACAAATTGCCAAGCGTTCGGACTTAAATTTTGCCAGCAAACCAATTCAAAATCGGCAAATTTGCATTGCCTTATTGGTTGAATGATGTGAATTGGCTAACGAAGTTAGTTTTTTCAAATATTGAAAGGCACAAAAACATCTTGATCGCAGCAAAGCGCTTGAAGAATTAGCTGATGTGTTACATTTTTTAACAACTTTAAGTTACAAAACTGGTGTGTCTGCTGAAATTAACCCGTACGTAGTACCATCACAACAACTTGACGATCAATTTTGTGCAGTTTCGCAATTAATTACACAAACTTTCAGTCAGCTTACCAAAACAAACATTCATCATTTATATGAATTAGTACTTGGTTTTGCGCAACTTTTAAACTTTAGTGAAAACGAAATCCTTGAAGCTTATCGACAAAAAAATAAAATTAACCACCAACGTATTTATGATCATTATTAGAAAGGAGGACATATGGCTAAAAAAGCAGTGAAAACGAACAAAGTTGCCACACAAAATAACACTAAAGCTTTGTTGATGAATCTTTCTAACCAAAGCAATGATGTTATTTTTGGCCAGTTCTTCTCTTCAAACAAAGGTATTACTACTGAAGAACAAATTATTCACAATCGAAACACATTTGGCGCAAATAAAATTTCCAAAAAGAGCAAAAATTCAATGTTGAAGCGCATTATTTATGCATTTATCAATCCTTTTGCCATCATCTTGTTAGTTTTAGCACTTATCTCACTAGTAACTGACATTATTATTCCTTTGAGTCAAAGTCAAAAACCAGAACCAGTAACTATGTGCATTATTCTCATTATGGTGCTTATTAGTGGTATTTTAAACATAGTCAACGATACCAGGTCAGCTGCTAGTGCCGAAAAACTCGTGAAAATGGTGCAAACAACTACTCGAGTGGAACGAAACGGTATTTTTTACGAAATTCCACTGGAAGAAGTTGTAGTAGGCGACATTATCATTTTGGCAGCAGGTGATATTATTCCAGCTGACGTTAAAATCTTAAGTGCTAAAGATTTATTTGTGTCGCAGTCTTCTTTAACTGGCGAAAGTGATGCGATTGAAAAATTTGCAAAAAACACTAAAGAAGCTGCCAATGTTACAGACTTAACCAATTTAGCTTTTATGGGTTCTAATGTGATCTCTGGTTCGGCACGCGCGATTGCTCTGGCAACTGGAAATAATACTTATTTAGGACAAATTGCACAAAAAGTCAATGAAAAGGCTGTGAAAACTGATTTTGAAAAAGGTATCAAAGCAGTTTCATGACTTTTAATTAGAATTATGTTAGTAGTAGTACCACTAGTCTTTGTAATTACAGGACTTAGAGGTGATTTCAAAAACGGTAAAACTTGGTTTGAAGCCTTACTCTTTGCAATCTCTGTTGCAGTTGGACTTACGCCTGAAATGTTGCCAATGATTGTTACTAGTACCTTGGCAAAAGGTGCAATGTCAATGTCAAAAAAACAAACTATTGTCAAGAATCTTAATTCAATTCAGAATTTTGGAGCGATGGATGTTTTCTGTACTGACAAAACTGGTACCTTGACAATGGACCAAGTGGTGCTTGAACGACACCTTGATGTTAAAGGACAAGAAGATGTGAATGTCCTCAAACACGCTTTCTTAAATAGTCACTATCAAACTGGGTTAAAAAACTTATTAGATCTTTCGATTATTTCTCGCACTGAAGAACTCTCTTACTTACATAACGAGTTGCATGAACTCGAAGAACAATATCAAAAAGTTGATGAAATTCCTTTTGATTTCCAACGGAAAAGAATGTCAGTAGTAGTAAAAAATAAAATTACTGGCACAAGTGAATTAATTGCTAAAGGTGCTGTTGAAGAAATTTTGCACATTTGCTCGCACATCGAATATGATGGGCAAATTCAAGAACTTTCGCAAACTCACATCGACAACGTACTTAAACATGTGGATAATCTCAACGACCAAGGTATGCGGGTAATTGCAATTGCCAAAAAAGACGCTGCTTACAAAAATGATAACTTTGGTATCAACGATGAAACACAAATGATCCTAATTGGTTATCTTGCTTTTCTCGACCCACCAAAAGAGTCAACTGCTTCCGCAATTAAAAACTTACACGAACTTGGTGTCAATGTCAAAATTTTAACCGGTGATAACGCCCGTGTTACCAAATCAATTTGTTCAAAAGTTGGAATCCCTGCTGACAAAGTTATGCTTGGTAAAGATTTACTTACACTTGACGACGAGGCCTTGCGCGCAGTGGTAAACGAATACGACATATATGCAAAACTTTCGCCTGACCAAAAGGCTCGCATCATTACCGCTTTACGCCACAATGGTCATGTTGTAGGCTATATGGGTGATGGAATTAACGATGCACCCGCAATGAAAGTAGCTGATGTTTCGATTTCAGTTGATACCGCAGTAGACATTGCTAAAGAAACTGCAAGCATCATTTTGCTGGAAAAAGATTTAAATGTGCTTGCTACCGGTATTATTGAAGGTCGCAAAACTTACACTAATATGAACAAGTACATCAAAATGACAATTAGTAGTAACTTCGGTAATATTATTAGTATTTTGTTTGCGTCTTTATTATTGGGTTTTACGCCAATGTTAGCTGTCCAAATTCTCTTCTTAAACTTAATTTACGATTTATCATGCAGCGTGATTCCATGAGACAAAGTTGACCGGAAGTTTATTACAAAACCGCGGAAATGGAACTCCAAGAGCGTGCTCAAATTTATGCTGTGGTTTGGACCAATTTCAAGCATTATTGACATTACAACTTTCTTATTATTAAAATTTGTCTTTTTACCTTACCTTTATCCGCACGCTTCACAAGCTGAGTTTCAAACTCTATTTAGAACAGGTTGGTTTGTCTTATCAATGTGAACCCAAGCTTTGGTAATTCACTTTATTCGTACCGAAAAAATTCCGTTCTTCCAATCAAAACCAGCGCCAATGTTAATGATAATGACAGCTTGCGTTTTAACAATAGTTGTTGTTGCCCCCTATGTGCCAGGCGTGAACGCAACTTTACAGTTACAAGCTTTACATCCTTACTTTTACCTTATGCTGTTTGGTCTGGTTGCACTTTACATCACACTGGTGATGTTTGTGAAAAAACTATTTATCAAAAGATATACTGATTTGTTATAAAAATCTTATTTGAAAATGCAGGCTGCTTGCCTGCATTTTTAGTTATAAATTATTTTAAATTGATTACGCCGTTTTCATCAACTAAAGCAACCTTATCATCGGCAGTTAACTCAAATTGTTGACGCATCAAGTTCACAAATTCATCACTTACAGCGAATTGATTATAAAGTTCCGCATTTTGGTTGGTTCACACACCATAAGAAATTCCAAATTCGCCAGCTCAGTTAGAGTATTTAGCAATTGTTTCTGGATTAACTAAATGAGAAATAATTGCATTTGGTCTTTGTTTACTAAGTTCAAATACATTTGCATTAGTTTGAGATTTGACTACAATAAGTTTTAAGTTATCATCAACATAAGAAAGCTTTGCAAGATCTTTAAAATCAATTGGATTAGTTTTAACATCACGAGTTTCAGTTTTAGCCTCAGCTAAAAATTCTTCTTCAGCTCTTAGTTGAATTCTTTTCATTACTTCGGTTGCTTTTTCAGGATATTTACCTGAAGCGCTCTCACCTGATAACATAGTTGAATCAGCTTGTGCATAAATTGCGCCATAAACATCGTTCACTTCAGCACGTGTTGGCGATAAATTATTTTCCATTGAATCAAGCATTTGAGTTGCCACAATCACAGGTTTTCCAACCTTACGACATTTTTTAATAATTTGTTTTTGAACATAAGGCACATCGTAATAAGGGATTTCAAGTCCTAAGTCACCACGCGCAACCATAATTCCGTCACAAGCAGCAATGATTTGGTAAATGTTTTTGACACCCAATACGCTTTCAATTTTGGCAATAATTTGAATGTTTTCGCCACCATT
The DNA here is from genome assembly GCF_900660705.1 of Mycoplasmopsis columbinasalis. NCBI lineage: Bacteria > Bacillati > Mycoplasmatota > Mycoplasmoidales > Metamycoplasmataceae > Mycoplasmopsis > Mycoplasmopsis columbinasalis. Next base: position 570,641 of record NZ_LR215043.1, on the reverse strand, counting down.
TTCATCAAGTAATTTTCTTAATTCTTGAATATTTTGCGCAGTGTTAACAAATGACGCCGCAACATAATTTACACCAATCTTAATTCCAAAAAGCACATCATCAATATCTTTTTGACTTAAAAATGGCAATGAAAATTCAACTCCTGGCAAATTAATTCTTTTGTTTGTTTTTAAAAAGTGTGCATTTTCTGTTTTTACTTGCACAAAATTTTCTTCGACATAAATTACTCTTGATGTTAATTTACCATCATCAAAAAGAACTAAATCACCTTCTTTTAAGTCTTTCGACATATCGTATTGAACACTAATATCAGTTGAATTGCCTACTAAACTTTCATAATCTTCACTCGAAGTATGTAAATTAATAACAGCATTAGCTGGAATTTCAACACCATCGTCTTTCATTTTTCCGATTCTAATTTCAGGGCCTTTGGTGTCAAGCATCAATGAAACTGGAACATTTAAATCTTTGGCAACTTGTTTAGCTAATTCAAATTTTTTGCTTTGCTCCTCGTGAGTGCCATGGCTAAAATTAGCACGAACACAAGTAGCGCCTGCTAAAACTAATGACTTCAAAGTTTCATAGTTATCAGAAGCTGGGCCAACAGTTACAATAAGCTTACTTTTTTTATAAATAGATTGCATCGCTCTCCTTAGCGTAACATTTTTTAGATAGTTTATATTGTGAAAAACAATATAGATGTAAGCTTATTATAACAAATACAAATACTAATAGTTCAAAAGTAAGATTTCAAATTTAGGACTATAAAATAGGTAAATTCGCAAATTTAATTTTTACTAGTTAATTTAATCAAACAAAAATGAAATTTCATAGTTTTAAACAAAGTTTTTTCCGTTTTGTAAAAATAAATTTGATAAATAAGGCTATGCCTTAGTGTTATTTGAAAAATTTTGTTTGCTAAACTTATCAAGCTTATTAATATGTATATTTAATATAATAAATGTTACTTATTTTTGTAAAAAGTAGACTGAGGAGACTTGATGAAATTAATAAAAGTCGAAGCACACGGGTTCAAATCCTTCGCTGATCCAATTGCACTTAAATTTGATGGTGGTGTTGCTGGGATTATTGGACCAAATGGCTCAGGAAAATCAAACATTAACGATGCAATTAAATGGGTTTTAGGTGAACGTAGTGCAAAAGAATTACGTGGCGATAACATGGAAGATGTTATCTTTGCCGGTTCAAAAACTGCTAAACCTATGAACAAAGCAGAAGTTACACTTACTTTTGATAATCGTGATTCAAACAATAACATTCCGCACGGCATTATTACCATCAGTAGAGTTTTGGAAAGAGGCAATGGCACAAATACGTATTACTTAAATGGTGAAGTTTGTCGTCAAAAAGATATTAAAGATATCGCGATGGAAACTGGAATTGGTAAAAGTTCGTTAGCTATTATTTCGCAAGGAACAGTTAGCGACATTGCCGAGGCCACCGCTGAAGAAAGAATGGGTATTTTTGAGGAAGCTGCCGGAGTTTCAAAATATAAATTTAGAAAAAAAGAAGCAATTGCTAAATTAGAAAAAGCTGAAATTGGTTTGGAAAAAATTTGTTTAGTAATTGCGGAAATAGAAAAGAAACTTGTTCCATTACGTCGTCAAGCTGAAAAAGCAAAAGTTTTCATTGCTAAAAGTGAAGAATTAAAACAAATTGAAGTTGGTTTGTTAGTTGATAACATTCAACACTATGGAAATCTTTACGAAACATACAACACAGAACTTGATGGTGTCATCGAAACTAAAACTGATTTAGAAGCAAGAATTACTCAACTTGAAGCCAAAATCAACCAATCAGAAGGTATGAAGGCCATCGAAGAAACTGAATTACGAAAACTCGATAAAGAACTCAACGAAGTGAAAACTCGTTTCAACAATCTTGAGTTGATTTTAGCTCGTCAGGAAGAACGTCACCGTTTAATTGCCACCGGACAAGCGCAAGAAAACCACGAAGAACAAGTTCTTTCGTACAAAGCTTTACTTGAAACTAACGCCAACAGATTGAAAGCAATCAACAAAGATATTGCTAGCATCGAAGCTAAAATTGAAGAAAACAACAAATTAATTGAAACTTATTTAGCAGAACTCAATAATTTAAGCATTTCGATTAATAAAAAAGTCGGTGAAATTACCAAAATTGAAACGCACTTGAACACTTTTAGACAACAAAGAGAAAGTGGTTCTTTGATGAACAAGGGTACAAAAGTAATCCTTGAAAGTCGCAATGTTTTTGGCAAGGGTGTTAAAGGTACGGTAGCCGACTTAATTCACGTTGATTTACAATATGTACCAGCCATTAACGCAATTTTAGGTAACTCAGTCCAAAATCTTGTCGTTGACAAATCAGAAACTGCGGTAAAAGCTGTTAACTTTTTAAAAAATAATAATGGTGGTCGTGCAACTTTCATTCCATTAGGCTCAATTGCGCCTAAGTCGGTACGTGATGACTTGGTCTTAGCAATTCAAGGGCATCCAGGTTTTGTGGGCATTGCTTCAGAATTAACTCAATGTAGTATTGAATATGATGTTTTAAACAAGTTTTTACTTGGAAACGTCATTGTGGCTAGTGATATCGAAAGTGCTAACTCAATTGCAAATGTACTTGAACGTCGTTACATGGTAGTTACGCTCGAAGGCGACATTGTGCGTGTTGGTGGTGTGATTACCGGTGGTACACAAGCTGCTGTGCAAACAATTTTAGGACTTGACGAAAAAATTAAAGAACTCGAAACAGTCTTGCCTGGTATTCGCGAGGCTAAAAACAACCTCGAAACCAAACACAATGAAATCAACAACTATCGTCACAGTGCCTTTGAACTTGCCTCACAATACAAACAACAATTACACACTTTATTAGTTAATCGCAACTCTGTACAACAAATTTTTGACGAATTTAGTGTTAAATACCGTGAATTAGCCAACCAAACTATCGACTTAGAATCTGTCAGTCAAACCATCCAAAGTGAAGAAGCAACTTATGAAGACTTACGTAGTCAAATTTTGGCGCTCGAAACACAAGTGAAAGTACGCACTGAATCCATTGTGCGTTTAGCTGCTGATATTAAATTCTTTAATACTAACAGAGCTGACTTCCAGGCTAGTTTAAACAAACTCAACAGTTCGTTTGCTAAAAAAATGGCTGACAAAGATAAGTCAAAATACATTTTGGACCAATCACGTGAAAGATTGGCAACACAATACAAAATGACTTATGAAATGGCAGCACAGTCATATAAACTAGAAATGAACCGTGAACAAGCTACCGAAATTGTGAATCAATTGCGCAGCGAAATCGAAGCACTTGGTTCAGTCAACCTTGAGAGCTTAGAAGCCCTAGTTGAAGAAGAAAACAGATTCGCGGAATTATCAAAAGAAGAAAAAGAACTTTCGGAAGCAAAACAAACTTTTGAAACTGCCATTGCGGAAATGGACAAAATTATTATTACGCGTCTCAAAAACATTGTGACTGATGTAAATGACGAATTTAATAATGTCTTCAAAAGTATGTTTGGCGGTGGTAATGCCCGCCTTTACTTTGACAACCCTAACAACATCTTAGAATCTGGTGTGGAAATTGAAGCGCAACCTCCAGGTAAAAGTGTTAAAAACCTTAAACTTTTCTCAGGTGGTGAAAAATCACTGATTGCAATTTCACTCTTGTTTGGAATCCTCAAAGCACGCCCACTCCCATTGTGTATTCTTGACGAAGTAGAAGCTGCTTTAGACGAAGCTAACGTCGTACGTTATGCTGAATACTTGCAAGCACTCAAAGAAAAAACTCAGTTCTTAGTCATTACCCACCGGCACGGGACAATGAGTAGAGTCGACACTTTGTTTGGTGCTACAATGCAAACTCGGGGTGTGACTTCCTTCTTTAGTTTAAAACTTGAAGATGCCAAAAAACTTGTTGCTGATGAGCAAAAAGATTTTAATGACTTGGAAAAAGGAACCAAAGCCCAACTTAGTGCTGAAACTCCAGACCAACCAGTAACTCCAAGTGAAGAACTTGACTTTGAACTTTCTTAAAAAAATAAAAATGCAAATTCAATAACAGAAATTTGCATTTTTAATTAAAATAAAAGAACTAAAATTGTATTAGTAGACAAATAATGCTAGTAGATAGGAACAAATGAAACTTTGATCAAAATTTTTCTGCACTTCAGTGCTCACTATTGCACCTGTACTAGTTACTGTTTCGTGCAATAATAACAGCTCAAGTAACTGAACAACTATCAAAGCAGAACTAAGTGACATTCGAGACAACCACAAATACAACATCGGTGTCGACCAAACCAAATTAACTCAAGAAGTAACTGAAATTAAGCAATTGGCTCAAGCAAATCAACTTAAATACAAAGAATATGTGCTCAGTTACCAACTTAACAAAATTCCCAAAGCTGCTGAAACTAAATATTTCACCATTGATTACTTAATCGCGCGTGGTTTGTTAGAATTAACTATTAGTGACCAAGCTTTAGCACAAAAATATGCTGCCAAAATTACTAACTTTGCCGATGCCACCATTACTTGAAAGCTTTTTGACCAAGCAAACCCTGATAAGTATTACATCACCTTCGAGATACCAACAACTCAACTAAGCGCCTTGAACTTGATAAATTATGGCGCCGCCCATACACACTTTACCTTTGCGGAAAGTGAAACTCCACCTTCAATTATTGATAGTTATCAATATAATTTAGATATTAGTACTAATTACAAACCAAACTAAGAATTGTGATACAATATGTATCGCAATTTTTAATTGCAGAAAGAGTTTATCTCACCTGAAGGTGTGTTGTCACCTTAGGTAAAAGCTACAATTAAAGTCTTTATTTTAATAGTAGTTAAAGAGCGCCAACCTCTTTACTTTTTATATTTATCTATTTAGGAGAAACCATCCAAGTTAACAGAAATAATCGTAAACCACAAGCTGAACACATCATTAATGAAAACATTCCGTTTAAAAAAGTGTTTGTGATTGGCGAAGATGGTGAAAAAATTGGCGTGCTCGACACACGTCAAGCAATTGAAATGGCTAAGGAACAAAAACTCGATTTAGTTTTAATTAGTACCGAGCCTAAACCAATTGCCAGAGTTTTAAATTATGGTAAATTCAAATATGAACGTAAAAAGAAGCAAAAAGCTGCCAAGGAAAAACAAACTATTATTCAAAATCGTCAAATTCGCTTAACGCCACTCATTGGCATTCACGATTTGAATGTTAAGAGTAAGAAAGCTAGAGAATTTTTACTTGACGGTGACAGAATTAAAGTTAGTTTGAAGTTTCGCGGACGTGAACTTGCTCGTCAAGAGTTAGGTCACCAAACCCTGCAAAAATTTTATGAATCTTTAGCAGATATTGCTGATATTACCAAAGAAGCAACTTTAGTCAACGACAGATTTTTAGATATGTATTTACAACCTAACAAAACTAAAGTTGCTAAGTATAAAAAAGAAAATAACTTAGTAGATAAATCAACTACAAATACCGAAGCAAGAGTTAACAATAATCAAGAACAAGTTGAAACCGAAACAGAAGAATAATTGTTTTAGTCTCACACTCTGTTTCAAAAGGAAGCAAAATGTCAAAAATGAAGACCAAAAGTGCTCTTAAAAAGAGGATCAAAGTTACAGGAACTGGTAAAGTTATGCGTGAACAAGCTTACCGTTCACACTTAGCTCAAAACAAAACCACTAAACAAAAGCGTCAAGCTCGTAAACGTGCACTCATGCATGCTTCAGACTTAAAAAGATTTAAAGCTTTATTCAAATAGAGTTATTAACGCTTAGTTAATTAATTACATAAAGCTACTGAATCATTAACAATTATTATTTAAACAATTAAGGGAGAACAATCATGAGAGTAAAAGGCGGAACAGTCACTAGAGCAAGACGCAAAAGATGATTAAAGCACGCAAAAGGATACTGAGGACACAAGTCAATTGGCTTTAAAATTGCTAAGGAAGCAGTTGTTAAGTCATGAACTTATGCCTTTAGAGATCGTAAGCAAGTAAAACGTAACTTTAGAAAACTTTGAATCGCGCGTATTAACGCAACTGTAAGAGCACAAAATCTTACTTATTCACAATTTATTAATGGACTTAAAAAAGCTAACGTTGAAATTAATCGTAAAATGTTATCAGAATTAGCAATTAACCAACCACAAGCTTTTAACCAACTCGTTGAAATGGTAAAGAACCACAAATAAATCACACGTTAAAAAACAAGCAACAAAAGTTGTTTGTTTTTTTATTTTGACATAATAGAAATCTTTCATATTCGAATCAAAAGAGAACAAAGTTAAACAAAGCAATTCTGTTCTACTCAAATTTCTTAGGATCAGTCTTTAGTTGACGAAAAATCAAAAAAATTTTATTCTGCATAAAGAGTTGCTGAAGTGTGCAGACAGGGCGAATTTCCAGATATGTTGAATTAAAACGACTATTTAAATTGAGTAAATTAGATTTTTATTCTAATTACGCTTCTATATAAAAGGTAGGAGTGTGTTTTGAGTAAGTCACTGCAAAAACCAACCGCAAAGTCTTTTCTTAGCTTATAGAATCAAACCCGTTAATATCAGCATTAAAATCTAACAGAAAATCAACTTAAAAACATATTAAAAAACTTGACAAAATAGCGCTACTTTATATTGTTTTTTACATTAAAAAAAGCATTTGATGATAAAATTATGCAGCAATACGTGAAGACAGCAACGGTGTTGTGAATCCACAAGCTTAATAATGTTGCCAAATGTATATCACTTATTGTTTTACTTGCAGAAAGGAGAACAAATGTCAGCAGTTAAAGAATCAGCTTTAAGATTAGCAAAAAAAGAAATTGTTAAAGAAATTGTTAACAAACTACAAACAGCAAAATCATTAGTTACAGCTGAATATCGTGGTTTAACAGTTGCGGAATTAACTAAACTTCGTAGACTTGCTAAGAAAAATAACATTGACATCAAAGTTTATAAAAACAGATTGTTCAAGTTAGCAGCTCAAGAACTTGGTTATTCTGATTTAAGCGAACACTTAGTTGGACCAAACATTTTTGCTTTTGGCGTTGAAGATGAACTTGCACCTTACAAATTACTTGCTAACTTTGCAAAAGAAAACAAAATTTTTGTAAACAAAGCCGGTTTATTCGAAGGTAAAGTTGTTAATGCACAAGGCGTGGCAGAAATTGCAACTTTACCAAACTACCAAGAAGCACTTACCATTCTTGCTCGTTCATTGATGGGTGGTCTTCAACAACTTTCTCTTTCACTTAAATTAGTGAGTGAAAAGAAAGAAGCTTAATGAGTGAAACATTTTTGTTTCCTTAACATTCAACAAAAAATCAATTCAATTTATTCACAAATATATAGAAAGGTGACACAATGGCAAAATTAGAAAAAGTAGCTTTTATCGAAGCTTTAAAAGAAATGTCAATTAAAGAAGTTATGGAACTTGTTGAAGCAATGAAAGAAGAGTTCGGCATCGACCCTTCAGCAGTTGCTGTAGCAGCTGGTCCAGCTGCTGGTGCAGAAGCAGAAGAAAAATCAACAGTTTCAGTTGTTATTACCGCTGACAACGGTAAGAAATTACCAATTGTTAAAGTAGTTAAAGAATTACTTAACTTACCATTAATGGATGCTAACAAACTTGTTTCAGCTCTTCCAGCAACAGTAAAAGAAAATATTCCTGCTGCAGAAGCTGAAGAAATTAAAGCTAAACTTGTTGAAGCTGGTGCTTCAGTTGACATTAAATAATTGTTTTCTTTAAGTTAATTAAAAAAATGTAGCCTGCTAAAGCTACATTTTTTTATTTTTAAAATATTCTGTAACTAATATGTTCTATCTATCCACAATTTCAACATCAAATGTTTCTGGATTAAATTTGATAACATCATCCTTGTTAAGTTTATAAGCATAATCTTTGATCCGAGGAAACACATCAGCGATGATAGTTTCAAAGAAACTAAAAGTTACAAGCATAGCCACCACATCATTTTGGCAATATTCTTGTAATTGAACAACGTTAGCGCCTCACTCATTATCACCAATAAGACCAAGATAACGATTGTTAGCTAAAGTCATCGCCATCGAACCATTCCGCACATCAAGATTTTTGTATTCTTTAAAATATTCACTGTATTTGAGTTTTAAATTATTTTTGGTAATTAATTTTTCAATAGATTTTATACTTTTTTTACCTAGCAATTCATACAAGAAAAACGTTGAAACAGCAAAACCTTTACTTGTCACATCATAAAATTCCAAATTGATAGACTTGTTTTTTTGAAATTCAGTTTTAGTTTTTGGCAATTTCAAGACAATGTCATTTTTTGTTCTATTTTCATAATTAATAAGATCTGAATTTATTGGAAAACAAAATTGATTTGCAGCTGGAGTCTGCTTCAAAAAATCCATTAAATCTAAAGTATGATTCTGAATATGCTCTACAATCGCCGCAAGATCTAAAGGTGAATTGATACCTAGGTCCTTAATTTTTTTAATTAAGTCGTGATCTTTATTTAACGCAAAAGTTCTGTCAACTGCGTGAAAAATATCTAAATTTCTTGTGTTTTCATAACTCTTGTTGTAGACAACATAATAATCAGCACGATTGCTATAAACTTTTAAAATATTGTCAACTAAATCTGCTAAATCTAGATTTTTTGGATCTTTTACAATATTGTCAGCTATTTTTTTCTCTTCACTAATAATTTTGCCATTTATTGTTCTAATGATACTCACTTGATTAGTAACTTGTTGATAGTGCAGCATATTATCAAGGATTGGCGCAACAGATGAAACACCCTCATAGTCATATCAAACATATTTTTTATCTTTCTTAAAATATTGAGAAAGCAAAGTTAAAGCAGTTTCAGAAAAAAAGTTTTCTCTTTTTTTAAGATTTTGAATTATGTTTTTTAGTTCATCAAGTTGATCTTGTGTTAGTGCGTTTGTAATTCTTTTTAACGTACCAAACGAATAAAAGTTATTCACACCTAAATATTGAGCAATAATTTGTTTTTTTGCATCTTTTTGCGAGCCATAAACTTTATGAAAGTCATTTGGCATTGCTATTTCATTTTTGTTATTACTATATTGGGGTAACAGAGTATAGTATCCTGAAATAATTTTTTGTACCTGCGTATCAAAGTCGCCAAAAGCTCCTTCTTCATTGTAATCTTCGCCCCCATTTGTAAAAATACATTCAGTTGTTTTTGCTTTCAATCGATAGGGCTTTAAAGGTTTACCTTCGATTACAGCATGTTTAAAAGTTAAAGGATGATTTACAAATTCTGAAGTGTAAAAAAGACCTGTATTTATTGCGTACATAGCTTTTCTCAAAAGTTCAGGGTCTTGCTTTTTACCACTAAGAAAACTCTTGTTTTTCGCGGTTTTATTAGCGTTTGCTGCACTTGTAATTAAATAAGAGACTTTACCTCGCTTAGTAAATCGAACTGAATTATCAAAAAGCAACATTTTAAAACTGTCAATTCTAAAATTAAGTCGATTAGCAACTTCATAACACCAATTAACTTTTAAGTAATCTTCTACCGAATTGCTCGCTTTATAACGAATCAAATAAGCTTCTCTTTTTTCTTTATCATAGGCAAATAAATTGGATTTTAAAACGAACTCGTCATCGTATTTGCCTATATTATAGGGGTAAATCAAAACAGGATTAAAAATATAACGCACCTGGTCGTCAGCCATTAACTGAGCCATCTCGGCAGCTACTTTTTCTGCAGTTTGCATTGTGTTTATTGTTTTTGCACTATCTTTATTAGCGTGAAAAACTTCTTCAAGCATAAATGTTTTTGCTTGCGCAAATAAATCATCATAAATTTTTTTATTAGAACGTTGTGTGTAATCTCAAGTATCTTCTGGAGTTAATTCTTCTAAAAAATCATCAAAATCAAGTTTCAAATTACTTATTTCACCGTCAAATTCGCCATCTTCATCGCTATCTAAGTCAGCAAATTCTTCTCAAAATGTGAGCTTGTTTTGTTCAAAATTGGTTTTTTCGTATAACTCAAAACCATTCGCGTCTACTGGGGGAATAATTAAATTTTGCTGTTCGTCTTTACGTTCTCAAATAAAGTATGGTTGAGAAATAAAAGAGTTTAAATACTGTTTGTAACCAATTATGATTGGTTTTTTATCTGAACTCAATGTTTTCATCAACCTTTCCTTTCTCTTTTCAACTATTAAAAAGAATTTCTCACTCAGCTTCGTTTCGACATCTTAAGTAATCAACTTGATCTTTATCTCTTGGAAGCTGGTACTTTGGTGAACGACCTAAGTTTGTATATTTTTTTCAAAAGTCTTTAACTACTTTTATATCGTCTTGCGCCATAGCCTCATTGACTTTAAAGTTAAACATTTGTGTTTGTTTAAGAAAATTAACTTGATCATAATTCGTGTAATCAGTTTCTTCTAAAAAGGTACCCACAATAGAATAATATGGATAACCAAGTAAATAAGCATACAATTGCGCTTGTTTTTTATAATCTTCTGGAATTACTCCACCGACTCAAGTAGCACGTTTTTTTGCCCCAACGGCTTTAAGTTCTAAGACTGTTTTGTGTGTTGGTACTAGCGCATCAGGAACTCCACCAATAATTTCGTCATTTTTAAAGTAATCGTATTCAACATCTTCAGCTCTAATGTGTTCAATCGTGGCACCAGGAAATATTTTTTGCATAAAAGTAACCACTTTTGGTTCCAGTGCAACACCCGCATTTATATATTTCATTTGCAAAGCGGGCATTTTAAGTCTGGAAATAAAACAAAAAGCATTAAATTGACTTTTAAAAGCATCAGTTTCAAAAACATCGCCAATCGATGACCCACCAAATTTTTTAAATTTTTTAAACTTATTTGGCGATTCCAAAAGTTCTTTGTGGAAATCCGGCAACAAACGTACTTCTTGTGCTTCTTCGTCTAAAACATAATCTTTACCGTTATAAAATCTTTTTAAAATACTACTCATAAAATTCTCTTCTTTTTTGCAAAACAAAAGCTCTCGTTACTAGCTAATTCATAGTTTTGATTAATTAATGTATTTGTTTAATTATAAAAGCTACTTTTTACTCACAAATTTTCTTCTACTATTTTATAGCTTGTAAACTTTTTAGGTCACAAAAGAGACCACTTTGAAACAAAAAAACACAGGCACAAAATCCTGTGTTTGTACGAATTATCAAATCGTAACTCTCTTTTCTTTTGGCAAGAACATCTTGTCGCCTTCTTTTATATCGAAAGTTTCGTAAAATTCGTCAAGATTTTTAAGTTGCATATTTGCTCTTAATTCAGTTGAAGCATGCGGGTCAGTCACAAGTAAAACTTTGGCTGCATTTTCCGTCATAAGTTGTCTTCAGATTGTTGCTCAACTAATGAAGAAATCTTCTGAAGAATGATCTGGATCAAGTTTTGATGCTGCTAAAGCACAAGAAATTCCACCGGCATCAGCAATATTTTCTGAGAGAGTTAACTTTCCATCGCATTTACCACCGAAGGTTTCCACGCCATCAAATAAATCAATCATTTTTTTACCTAATTCGGTGAAAGTATCAAAGTCCGCTTGGGTTCATCACATATTCAAGTTACCTTTTTCATCGAATTGTGCTCCGTGATTGTCAAAAGCGTGACTAATTTCGTGTGCGATCACGGCACCAATACCACCATAATTAGCTGCTGAACTTTGTTTTGTCGAGTAAAATGGTTCATTTAAAATAGCAGCTGGGAAAACAATTTGGTTAAATACAGGTGAGTAGTATGCATTCACTACGTTTGGCGCCATACCTCAGAAGTTTTTGTTAACTGGTGTGTCGATGCATGAAAAGCTTCACTTCATTCTGACTTTTGCGAGTTCGATTACGTTTGCCAATAAATTACCGCCTTCAGCGTATGAACTAACTTTAAAGTCTTTGTAAAATGGACGAAATTCTTTTGGATAACCAATTTGCACGTCTAAAGTTCTCAATTTGAGTAAAGCTTTTTCTTTAGTTGCTGGTGAAAGTCAGGTGTTGTTTTGTAATCTTTGCGCATAAATCTCGATCATTGTAGCAACTTTTTTCTCAACGTCTTTTTTGATTTTATTTGAAAAGTATTTGTCCACAAAAGCCATTCCCACTGGCATTGAAAAGAAGCTCACAGCAAGGTCTGTTGCTACTTTTTTTGGTGCTTTTGGTCTCTTAACACCAGAAACTACACGACCAAATTGGGTTGCGGTTACTCTAGTAGCGTCATCAGCATACTTAGCAAAATCAAGTGCTGTAGTAACAATTAATCATGATTTGAATTGGTTTCAGTTACGACGGTTAACAACTTTGTCAAGATTTTCGAAGAATCTTGGGTAAGTTGGTGAAACAATTTTGACATCTTTACCAGTTAATTCTTGCACTAAGGTTGATAACTTCACATTCTTTGAAAACTTATTGAATTCTTTCAAAGTAAGTGGGTTATACATTTTTGAATAATCAGATAATTCAAGGCCGCTTGGGTAGTAAGCCGCTAAATTTTCATCAAATTTATGTGTACCTTTTAACAATGCACGAATTTCTTCTGGGCTAAAACCAAGTTGAGCAAGAATTTTCTTTGCGCCTTTGTCATAGGCACGAAGTAAAACTTTCTTTTGTGGATGATCATCTTTGTAGTATGAAATTTCAGGCAAGATAATTGTTGCTGGTTCAACGTACAAAATTTGATTTTGACTGTTAGCAAAATCTGCATAAACTGAAAAGTTAAGAATTGCATTAAAGCCATTTAGCGCAAGATGCGAATACTTGCTTCAGTAATCTTCAAGTGAATCGAGTTGTTTAAGTTCTTCGAGATAAGGAAGTAACGGAGTCACTCCGAGTTCATCTCTCTTAGTAGCATTAGTTGTGAGTTGATAAAATTTTGCGAAGTTTTGTAAAATTGGGTCTGTCAATTTGTTGTTAACAAATTTTTGCTCAAGTTCGTCTGCTAATTTTTCTACTCTCTTTTCGTTCTTTAGGTGAATTTCCACAAAAGTACCAATACTTGGTCGATTGTTTGGAATCTTTGTTTTCGCAAGTCACTCTTTATTCACGGCACGATAAAAATTTTCTTTAAGAAGTGTACGGTCCATAAACATCCTTTCTGTTTATTAAAAATTAAATATCTATTAATTTTATAATAAAAGGCTTATCTCTAGTGAGTTAGAAAAATTGGGGCAAACGCATTTGTTTCATTTTTGTTCCAAATGAGCTTGTTTTTGCTTTTTTCGCATTCAAAATAACGATAAAAAGCAGAGTTTACTATGAAAATATCAAAACAATTTGCTTACCGCTTTGACTATTCAATTGTGATTTTTTATAAAAATTCTAAAATAAAAATGTAAGAGATTTTTATATACTTTGACACATTTACCTCTTGCAGAAAGTGAATGATTATGGAAAAAATGAAAGCTTTTGTCGTTCGTGCTCCAAAACAATGAAGCGTCGAAGAAGTTGAAATTCCAAAACCAAAATACAAAGAAGTGCTTATTAAGATGGAAACATCTGGCGTTTGCCACACTGATTTACATGCCGCTAACTTTGACTGGTTAGTACAACCAAAATACCCACTTATTCCTGGCCATGAAGGTATCGGAATTGTTACAAAGCTTGGTGAAGGTTGCACCAGACTTAAAGTTGGTGACAGAGTTTGTTTAGCTTGACTCCACGATGCATGTGGCAGCTGTGAATTCTGTTTACAAGGTGAAGAAACACTTTGTCCAAACCAAAATATGTCAGCTTACACCAAAGATGGTTCATTTGCTGAATACGCAATTGGCCACGAAGACTTTGTTGGTATCGTGCCTGAAAAACTTGACCTTATCACAGGCGCTCCTGTTGTGTGTGCTGGTGTGACAACTTACAAAGCAATCAAGCGTGCTAACGTAAGAGCTGGTCAATGAGTAGCAGTAATTGGAGTTGGCGGACTTGGACAACTTGCAATTCAATATGCAAAAGCAATGGGCTACCGTCCAATTGGTGTTGATTTAACCGATGAAAAATGTGACTTAGCACTTAAAAGTGGTGCAGAATTTGCTTTCAACTCAGCTAAAGATCCTAACTGAGTACAAAACTTAATTAAAGCTACCAATGGTGGTGCTCATGGTGTAATTAACACCTCAGTGTCAAAACAAGCAGCTCAAAACGGTATGGACATTTTACGTCGTAATGGTCGTCAAGTTCTTGTTGGTTTACCATCAAAAGATGCGCATGGTAAAGATGAATTTGGTGTTTCAATCTTCTGAACAGTACTTTTTGAAAGAGAACTTGTTGGTTCTATTGTTGGAACCAGACTCGACTTAGCTGAAGCGCTTGAATACGCAGCTGAAGGTAAAGTAAAATCAGAAGTTACTCGTGTAGTAAGAATTGACGAAATTCCAGAAATTTTTGACAAATTACAAAAAGGTGAATTCTTAGGTCGTGCTGTAATCGACTTTAGAAAATAAATAACCACGCTATTAGTAAAAAACACTCTTGCTTCTTGTCAAGAGTGTTTTTTAATGATTACAAAACTTTAATGGCGCGCTTACATTTGGCGGGTGATGAGGGATTCGAACCCTCGAGGGATTTGCATCCCTGACAGTTTTCGAGACTGCTCCCGTCGGCCTCTTGGGTAATCACCCTGCTTATTTTAATAATATAATGAATCGTTTAAAAATACAAACTATTTCTGCGAATTTAGTAAAAATACGATGCCAATTTTTACGAGTCAATTTTGCCAATACCACTATAATATAGGTTTCAAAATCAAATTGATTTTGTTCGATTTAATTAACTTTATAAAAAAAAGTTCCTCAAAGGAACTAATTGAAGCGATATGGTGGCTCCGGCAGGAATCGAACCAGCGACACACGGAGCTTCAGTCCGTTGCTCTACCAACTGAGCTACAGAGCCGTGGCGGTCCAGACGGGAATTGAACCCGCGATCTCCTCCGTGACAGGGAGGCGTATTAAACCACTTTACCACTGGACCATTTTGGTGGCGGGGGTTGGACTTGAACCAACGACCTCAGGGTTATGAGCCCTGCGAGATACCTAACTTCTCCACCCCGCGATGTAAAGTTCTGGTGTTCACATGGAACAAATGGCGGGTGATGAGGGATTCGAACCCCCGCGGGCCGTGAAGCCCCTGGCAGTTTTCAAGACTGCTCCCTTCAGCCAGACTTGGGTAATCACCCCTGGTGGACCCAACAGGATTCGAACCTGTAACCAACCGGTTATGAGCCGGTTGCTCTAACCATTGAGCTATAGGTCCGTATAACCGTTAGGTATTCCATATTTTGGTAGCGTCGATGAGAGTCGAACTCATGACCTTCCGGGTATGAACCGGATGCTCTAACCAACTGAGCTACAACGCCATAATGGTGGAGGATATGGGATTCGAACCCACCACCCCTTGCGTGCAAGGCAAGTGCTCTAGCCAAATGAGCTAATCCCCCGTAAATGGTGAAGAAGACAGGATTTGAACCTGCGACCACTTGGTCCCAAACCAAGCGCTCTACCAAGCTGAGCTACTTCTCCGCTTTTTAAAGGTACTAAAAAGCAAAAGTTATTATAGCACTATATTCTATTTTTTAAGAAAATAAAATATAAATTTTCTCGCTTGGAATTTTCAAACTTGTCTAACTTAATTTAGTGAGCAAATGCAATGATTTTTTTATTTTTGCATATACTTAATATTAGTTATTAAGATATAAAAAAATCTGTAAAACAGATCTTGCATTGACATACTCAATGTCGGCTCGCAGTTTATTATATCAGAAACGGGGAATTATGAAATTAATTCATTTGTATAACCAAACACATTATTCTTTTTTAGATTCTTTAATAAGTGTTGAAGATTTAGTAAAAACCAATGCCAAAAATGGAGTAAGTGCTGTCGCTTTAACCGATCACAATAATTTATTTGCACTTGGTGAATTTTTGGATGCTTGCAAAAAGTACAAAATTAAACCAATTATTGGTGTTGATTTAGATACTATAATTAACAATTATGTCTATAGAATAGTGTTATTAGCAAAAAACAACGTTGGATACCAACGTCTTAATGAATTAATTCATTTTGTCAACAAACATGGACCAGTGCCTATTGAAAAATTTCAAGACGACGACAATCTTTATTTAATTGATCACCCTTCAAAAGGTTTTTATACTCTGGACAATCGCAATATGTATTCGGATTTTTTTGAAAAAAATTCTAATTTTTATACTATCAGAAAATACAAAGCGTTATCAAATAATGAAATTGTTGTGCGGGAAAATAAAATTTTGTTCGCCAGTCAAAACCAAGCACTTAAAACTTTACAAAAAATCGGTAATTTACCTGTTTCACAAATTGATTTCCCCGATTATGATAACGAATTTAGCAATGACACTGATACTATAATTTTTAATCGTATTAACGAAATTGTGATTAATTGTAATGTTACTTTTGAAAAGAAAAATTTAAATTTAGCACACTTTAACAATTTCACCGACCAAGAAGCCGAAAGTTACTTTAACAAATTACTTGAAGAAAGTGTCAGAGCGAGAATTGATGAATTAGAAGAGTATGACTCTTGGTTGCAAAGACTAAATTATGAACGTAAAGTTATTCGAGATTTTGGTTTTATTAATTACTTTTTAATTATTCAAGATTTAATTAAATGAGCTAAAAGTCAAAACATTGCTATTGGTCCTGGACGTGGCAGTGCTGCTGGTTCTCTTGTGTCTTATCTGTTAGGAATTACTGACGTAAACCCCCTGAAATATGATCTTTTGTTTGAAAGATTTTTAAATCCCGATCGAAAAACTTGACCTGATATTGATATTGACATTCAAGATGATCGCAGAAATGAAGTTTTTGAATATGTACAACAAAAATATGGTTATGCTAATACTGCTTTGATTAGCACTTTCCAAACTATGGGAGCAAAAAATTCAATTCGAGATGTAGCGCGAACACTAGGAATTTCAGTTGCAGAAGTTAACAGAATTTCGAAGCTAATTCCTTTTAACGCAACCTTGGCTGAAACTTACGCGCAAAACTTCGCTTTTCGTGATGCAATTCAACAACATCCTAATTTATATGAATTAGCTGTACAACTTGAAGGCCTGCCAAGACAATATGGTTACCATCCAGCTGGTTTAATCGTTGCTAACACGCCAATTTTAAAAGATTTGCCTGCATTCGAAGTTTCTGATATGAATTTTTTACAAGTTCAATTATCAATGAAACACATTGAAGAATTTGGTTTCTTAAAAATTGATTTGCTTGGTTTAAAAACATTGACTGAAATTGCTGATATTGAAGCGGAAATTCCCGTCGAAGCAAGGTTTGATTCCTTATACAAAAGAGATTCAAGAGTAATTAACGATCCAAGCGTTTTAATGATGTTAAATGATGGTTATACTGAAGGAATTTTTCAGCTTGAATCAAACGGAATGAAAAGTACTATTAAAAAAGTTAAACTGGAAGTTTTTGACGATTTATACGCGGTAATTTCTCTTTTTAGACCTGGACCAAAAAATTACATTGATACTTATGCTCAACGTAAGAATGAAAAAGTTGATTATCCAAAAGTCGAAAGAAATTACAATGCAATCGTTGAAAAAACTTATGGAATTATTGTTTACCAAGAACAGATAACGCAAATTGCGCAAAAAGTAGCTTTGATGTCGCCTGGAGAAGCAGATTTCTTGCGACGTGCAATTAGCAAGAAAAATGAAGAATTAATTCAAGAGTATCAAAGTAAATTTATTGCGGGCGCTGTACAAAATGGATTGAGCCATGAATTTGCTAATGAAATTTACGAAAACATCAAACTTTTTGGTCTTTATGGTTTTAACAAGTCACACGCAGTAAGTTATGCATATTTAACTATTAAAATGGCTTTTTACAAGTGCTATTATCCTGCGTTTTTCTACAAAGCTTTAGTTTCAAATAATTCACAATCGCAAGATACGATTATTCAGTATGTTCAAGAAGCGCAAGAAATGGGTTTTGCTGTTGAATCTCCAAACATTTTTTACTCTTCGAAAAAATGTGAAGTTCACAATAATAAACTTTACTTGCCTTTCAATATTATTAAGGGTTTTGGAGCTGAAAGTGTAAAGAAAATTGTTGCGGATAAGTCTATACACAAGGAATATTCGCAAAACCTCATCGAAACATTATTAAGATTAAAAGCTGCTGATATTAAAAACAACCACATCGAAACTTTAATCAAAGCTAATGTGTTTAGAGACTTTAACACAATTAAAAATGTACTTTATATTTTTAACAACGTTATCGACTCACTACCTAAACCACCAAAAAACCTTGATGATCCTTATACATTTTATATTCAACAAGCACAGGCACTTAAAAGCGTCGAAGAATTAATGAATAATAAGGCGCTTACTATTAATGAAATTGATTACGAAAAAACTTGTGAAGAAGAAGCTTTAGGAACGACTTTTAACGCTGTTTATTCGCGAATTTACGAAAAAAACTATCCAAAAAGATTGAATGAAATTAAATATGGTCAGCCTCCAAGTTTGTACGTTGTTGAATTTGTTTCATTAAAAAAGAACTCTGGCAAGAACTTTTACACACTAATTTGTAAGGACACTTCAAAAACAATGAGGTTTTTCTTAAGTTCTTATCTGAAAGAAAAATTTAACGGTATTACCACATATAAGGTAGTAGAACTGAAAATAGAATGAAACAAAGCGAATAAAAATCCACAAGTGTTAGATTGAAAAGGAATTATTTAAAATGAACAAATTTCTATTAATAGACGGAAATTTATTAATGTTTAAGTCATTTTATGCAACGTATAATCCGAATGTACCTGAAAAAATTTTAAAAAATAGTAAGGGTATTTACACAAATGCAATTTATGTCTTTTTAAAATCTTTGTTCAAAATTTTGGACTATATTAACCCAACACATTTAATGATTGCTTTTGATGCAAGTTCGCAAACTTGACGAAAACAAGAATTCGCAAACTACAAAGAAGGTCGAAGTAAAACGCCAGAAATTCTTTTTAGTCAGTTCGATATTTTAAAAGTATTACTCACAAAATTAAATTGTTTTTGACTTCAACACGAGGGAGATGAAGCGGACGATATAATTGCCACTTTTACAAAGAACCCAGGTTTTCATTACTATGTTTTTTCAAATGATAAGGATTTGCTTCAACTTGTTGACGAAAATGTAACTATAGTTCAAACAGGAAAAACGGATTACGAAAACCCTTATAAAATTATTTCCAATCAAAATTTCTTCCAAATTTTTAATTTATTTCCGAATCAAATTCCTGATTTCAAAGGTCTAGCAGGAGACTCTTCAGATAACATTCCGGGTGTGAATCAAATCGGTGAGAAAAAGGCAATAACTTTATTACAAAAATTTGGCAATATTGATTCTATTTATAAAAACATTGATGAAATTAAAAGCAAATTGCGCGAAAATCTAGAAAACGAAAAGGAATTAGCTTTTTTTTATAAAAAAATAGCGACTTTAAACAAAGATGTTCAAATTGATTATTCACTTGGTCAATGTATAAATTTTTTTGATGGTGACTTAACTGACGCAATCAAGATGCTCGAAGATCTCGAACTAAAGTCAATAGCAAATAGAATAAAAAACTTTACTATAAAATGATAAATAGGAGAAATTATGAAAAAAATAAGTTTTAAAGAGTTAGACAACATTTTACTCTTGCCAGAAAATAAAAATAAATTATTTTTTATTGAATTTTCCGTAACGTGATGTGGTGACTGCAAAATGATGCAACCTATAGTAAATGCACTTATTGATGATTATAAACAAAATGAAAATGTCATTTTTTTAGAAATTGATGCGGAAGAAGCGGGTATTTTTAGAGATCCTACTTCTAAATGACAAGTTTTAAAAGTTCCTACTTTTGTTTTTGTTAAAAACAATCAAATTCAAAAAACTTGCTACGAATACTATCCTAAAGAACTTCTTGCTCAATTCATTGAAAACTATATTGACTAATCCAAATAATGACAAAAGAAGAAATACTTAAAAAACTTAAAGGTGTTACCACTTCTGCAGGAATTTATCTTTGAAAAAATGCCGAAGATGAAGTGGTTTACGTCGGAAAAGCAAAAAACCTCAGAAATAGAATGCATCAATATTTTGAGGGAGCAGAAAATTCATACAAAACTTCAAAATTAGTCCAAGACATTGCTGATTTTGAAGTTTTTGTCGTCAACAATGATAAGGAAGCCTTACTGTTAGAACGCCAATTTATCAGCAAATATAATCCAGTCTACAATATTTTGCTTCGTGATGACAAGAAATATCCATATATTAAAGTTGAATTAAAACAAAAACTTTTCATTAATCTTTCTTTTAAAGTTAAGCATAGCGATTCGCCAACTTCTTTCTATTTTGGCCCTTTTCCGAATGGATATGGAGCCAGACCAATTTTAAAATTATTAGAAAGAGAAGCTTTTTATGAAAAAGGTCTATATATAAAAAATGATGACTATGAATTTTGAAAAGAAAAATTCGAAAAAATCAAAGGAATTTTAAAATTCAACAGCTCATATATTAATGAATTAGAAAGGAAAATGTATGAAGCTGCAGATAATAATCAATTTGCTATCGCTAAAGATTTAAAAGATTGTTGAACTTATTTGAAAAAATTAAACGAAAACCAAGTTATTGAATTAAAAGAAATAAGTGACATCGACGTGTTTTCAGCTAAAGAAATTGATAACTTTCTTTATATAAACATAATTTTTTATCGTTATGGAATTTTGATTCACCGTGAGTTTTACACAATACCAATTAAAATTGACTTAAAACACACTTTTGAAACGTTTGTGAACCGTTTTTACAATTTAAATTTGATACCTAACAAAATTATTTCAAACATTAACATCAGTGATTTTGAATTTGATTTTTCAAATCTTTCGCAAAAATTTATTCTCCCAAAAACTGGTATTAATGCTCAAATTTTAAGTTTGGGTTTACAAAACATTGATGAATATTACAAAAATAATCATTTACAAATTAAAGACAAAGCTAGAGAAGCGCAAGCAATGTTAGAGTTGCTTAAAACATATGTACCTGTTAAAGATTTAAAGCAAATTGTTTTATTTGATAATTCAAATTTGAATAATACAAACCCAATTGGAGTAGCAGTTGTTTATATTGATGGTGTAAAAAGTAAAAGTCTTTACCGAAAATATAATCACGAAAATTTAATTGATCAACACGCTGATGTCCAATATATGAAAATGACTGCTGAAAAATATTTACGAAATCTTAACTTCAATGTTTTGCCATCGCTAATTATTGTTGATGGCGGACTTCAACAAGTTAATGCTGTACAAAAAGTTTTGAACTTTCTAGATTTAGATATTCCTTTAGTTGGGCTTGTAAAAGATGACAAACACAGAACAAGAGCATTGATTAACTTAGAACGTGAGGAAGTTGAAATTGCAGATAAAAAACTTTTTTCTTTTTTAGCAGAAATGCAAATAGAAGTTGATCGCTTCGCAAAAGAACATTTTCGAACTCGCCATAGAATTTCATCTCTAGATGGAAAATTGCGTTCGATTAAAGGTTTAGGCGAAATGATGGAAAATAGATTACTAAGTCATTTTAAATCTTATAGTGACATATATAATGCTTCTGTAGAAGAACTTTCGAAAGTTGTTCCTAAACATATTGCGGAAAAAATTTTTAATAAAGAATTTCTTAAAAAATAAATTAGACACTACCCTCTCCTAAACTCTAGTTTTTTAAGTGATGAAATTTTTATTATTTATCTTAATAATAGAATTCTAAGTAAAATTTAAATTATGAAAAATTTAGCCAATGAACTTAGACCCAAAACACTAAATGACGTAATTGGGCAGCCACAAGTTACGGACTTATTAAAAAAAGTTGCTCAAAACCAATTACACTTTAGTTTCATTTTTTACGGCGAAAGCGGAACTGGTAAAACAAGCGCCGCAGTTGCTTTAGCTAATGATTTAGGTTTAAGTTATGGTTTTTTTAATGCAACAATTGATTCAAAAAAAGATTTGCAAGAATTATTAGAGACCAAAGACATTATTATTTTGGACGAAATTCACAGACTTAATAAAGATAAACAAGATATCTTACTTTCTTATTTAGAAGCAGACAAAATTATAGTTTATGCCACCACAACTGAAAATCCTTATTTTCGCGTTAACCCGGCCCTTAGAAGCAGAATGCAAATTCGACAGTTTAATAAAATTAGTGAAGAAGACATTTTTTTAGGACTTAAAAAAGTCAAAGAAACTTATTTTCTCGACTTAAAAATTTCAGACCAAAACTTAAAGAATTTAGTCAAAGTCTCCAACGGAGATTACCGCTCAGCTATTAATAATTTGCAACTAATTTCTCTTGTGAGCAGTAAGGACGAAGAAATTACGGAAACACAAATTAAAAAGATTATTCCTAATATAAATTTTTATAGCGATAAAGATGCCGATGCACACTATCACTTTTTATCAGCATTTCATAAGTCGTTACGTGGTAGTGATGTTGATGCTGCGCTTTACTGAGGAACACTTATACTCAAGTCAGGCGACTATCACGGTTTGTTTAGAAGATTGACTTGTGCTGCTTATGAAGATGTTGGTTTAGCAGACTCAAATTTACCTATGCGAATCGATGCAGCTTTTGATGCGGTGGAAAAGTTAGGTTTTCCAGAGGCTAATTTACCGATTTATTTTGCAATAATTACTGTGGCGCTTGCGCCTAAAAGTAATACAGTTGTAAAAAGTATTGGTGAGTTAAACAATTTTGTTGACCAAGGAAACGTTTTTGAAGTACCAAAACACCTCAAAGATGCTCATTATGCTTCCGCGAAGTATTTAGGTGATGGCTTAGGTTATAAATATC
The DNA here is from genome assembly GCF_900660705.1 of Mycoplasmopsis columbinasalis. Taxonomy (NCBI): domain Bacteria; kingdom Bacillati; phylum Mycoplasmatota; order Mycoplasmoidales; family Metamycoplasmataceae; genus Mycoplasmopsis; species Mycoplasmopsis columbinasalis. The sequence goes on along the minus strand of NZ_LR215043.1, from coordinate 547,727 downwards.
CACACGATTTTCCGAATAGTCTTGTAAAACAGCAGTATTTACCAAATGAAATTAAAAACAAGCAGTTTATTGATTTTAGTGACAACGACTCTAAAAAATTTAAAGAGTGATATCAAGAATTAAAACGAATTCAAAACGAAGGAGAATAATTATGATCCAATGAGAAAAAATCAAAACTCTCGAAGAACTTAAACAAGCTAAAAATCAAATTTATGGTGACAACAGTGAATTTCAAACCTTACAAAACAAAGTAAGAAGCGCTTCACCAGAAGAAAAAAAGGAATTGGGAAAGCAATTAAGCGAACTTAAAAAGTTTTACGAACAAAAAATCAAAGAAGCTGAAGCTCAAATTGAAAGATATAAATTAGAGGAAGCAATTAGCAAAGAATTTGTGGATGTCACAACACCAGTTCACAAAGTTGGTACTCTTCACCCTATTACTTTAATTGAAAACAAATTAAGAGATTGATTTTACCAAAATGGCTATTTTGAAGCTACAGCCGGTGAAATTACAACTGACTTGTATAATTTCGAAAAACTAAACATTCCTCAAAATCACCCTGCTCGTGATATGCAGGATTCACTTTATATAAATGAAAAAATTTTGTTACGAACACACAATACTGGTATTAGTGCCCAAGAACTCGAAAAAAGAGCAAATCAACCTGCGAATGTGTTTGCAATTGGCAAAGTTTATCGTAATGACGAAGATGATACAACGCACTCGCATCAATTCACACAACTCGATTTTATTAGCGTAGGCAATGTTAGTTTTGCGAATTTAAAATGAACTCTTGAATCGTTACTTTCTTATGTTTTTGAAACACAAGTTAAAGTCAGAATGCGGCCAAGTTATTTCCCTTTCACTGAACCAAGTGTAGAAGTTGATGTCTTCTATAAAAATAAATGAATTGAAATTTTAGGCGCTGGTATGATCCACAAAAATGTTTTGCGAGCAGCAGGTTACACCAATAATATGAGTGCTTTTGCTGCTGGAATTGGTCTTGAACGTCTTGCGATGATTAAGTATGAAATTAAAAATATTCGTGAATTTTACAAAAATGACCTTAGAACATTAAATCAATTTAACAACAGATAATGAATCGAAGTTTTTCAATTTTGCACCAACGAGTATTACAAAAATACGATTTCAGTCAATTAAAAGCAAATTTAAAAGCTGAACTTAAAACTCACCAAATTACACCACATTACCGTGACTGATTCCGTTTTGGCAACTATTGTAATGTAATGGATTTGAAAGTTTTGATTCTCGGCCAAGACCCTTATCCTGGCGAAAATGCTGCTGATGGTTTAGCTTTTTCAACACGACAAGCAGAGCGCCCCAAAAGTCTCGATAATATTTTTAAAGTTATCAAATCATCCTATCCCACAGCAACATTCACAACAAATTCTCTAGAATCCTGAGCACAACAAGGTGTGTTACTACTTAATACTTGTTTAACTTCTAGAGTGAATGCGCCTTTAAGTCATCATAACCTTGGTTGACACGAATATGTAGGCGCGTTAATTGTCGAAATTTTGCACCACAAACCTGATTTGATTTGTGTTTGTTTAGGTAACGCGGCAATGGAATTTTGAAACAAGTATGTATGACCTTATACCAAAAAGGATGTCTTGTTTGCTTCACATCCCTCACCTTTAGGTTGAGATAAAGGAAAAAGGCCTTTTAAAACATCTCAAATTTTTAAAGAAATAAACGATTTACTCGGACCAGGCAAAAAAATTGATTTTTCAACTCGATAGAAAGGAATAAATATGTTAGTTTCGCTTAAGCAAGTCAATAAATTTTTGCAATTACAAACCAACCCAATTTCAAAAGATGAATTAGAAAATATTTTTAACCGTTTAGGTTATGAAGTAGAAAGTGTTACCCCGTTTAGCCAAGCACAAGGAATTAAATTTGGTAAGGTGCTTGATGTCAAACCAAATCCAAATAGCAAAAACTTAAATGTAGTGCAACTTGAAACTGCTACTGGCAATGTGACTATTCAAACCGTAGCAACTAACGCGCAAGTTGGCTACTGAGCAGTTGCTTTTGTTGAGGGCGCTAAACTAGGTGAAATTACTTTTACCACCAAAATGATGGCAGGTGTAGCTTCACAAGGAATGTTATCTGGTTTTCCTGAATTAGGTTATGACGTTAAATACTTACCCTACTCAGAAGATGATTTGGTTATGCTAAACACAAGTGAGTTTCCTGAACTAAATTTAACTACTGACCCACTTGAATTTTTTGACCTAAATGACTTTATTTTTGATATTACAACCCCAGCAAATCGTTCTGATGTCAATTCTTATGCAACTTTAGTTGACGAAATTGCTGCTGAATATGGAGTTACTGTTCCTGAATTACTGTGAACCAATAAACCTATAACAAAGAGTTTTAAAGTAAATCAAGCAGACATTAAAATTGCAAAGGTAAGCGAATTCAATCAACACTTAATGTTTTTTGAAGTTGATGTCAAAAATGCACAAACTAAATTTGCAAATTTATTACTTTTAGCAAAACACCATATTGAAGTTAAAAACATTTGAGCTATTGATATGACTAACTTAGCATTGTTGTTGCTTGGTACACCAGTGCATGCTTATGATGCGACTAAAATTGGCAAAAAACTTTGGTGTGAACTATACACGGGCAAACTTGAAATTTTAGGTAAAAAAGAAGTTGATGTCAAAGATGTAATTATCGTGCGTGACGAAAACAAACCAATTTCAATCGCATCGGTAATGGGTTTAGAAAATTCTGCAGTTACTGCGCAAACTCAAAAAGTTGTTTTTGAAATCGGTACTTTTGATTCGAAAAAAATTAGGCAAGCAGCTAAACAAATTAAAATCGATTCATCTGCTTCAGTACAAGGCGCTCGTGGTATTAGCGGACACACCTTATTAAGAGTTTTTGATTTTATAAAAAATCAAGGTGCTTTAGATGGGTTGGCTACTGCTAAAATTGCGCCAACTTTAGCTGGCAAAAATTTTAACGAGTATTTAACTTGAAAAAATGATGCTGAATTGAAAAAACATTCTTTCCTTCCAAAAAGTAGAAAAATTCGTTTCAATCCAAAAACTTTAGCTTTATATGCAAACGTTTCTGAAAACAAGGCGAAATTGCAATTCAAAGATGCTGCTGATAAACTAGAAAAATTAGGCTTCTTGTTTTTAAATCGTACTACTGGCAAAAAACGTATTAAAGCAGAACGGCTATCTGCAAACACGGATATTTACGCGCCATTATATAGAAATGACGTTAAGTCAACTGAAGACATTATTGAAGAACTATTTAGATTCACAAATTATGATTCATTTGTTTCACAAGCTCCAAAATTAAGAAACTATGAAGTTCAAACTAGAAATGTTGACAAAGAAAAACTTGCAGGTGCTGGATATCAAGAAGTAAGAACCTTTAGCTTAACAAGTAAAGAAAAGAATAAATTTAATCCTTTTGCTTTTGAACAAGATGTTAACTTAAAAACTTTTGTTTCTCTCGAACGCGAAGTAGTTAGAAATTCAATTTTACCTTCGTTACTTGAAGTCGCCGAGTACAACCTTAAACGTAAAATTACATCTTTTAACTTATTTGAAAATGGAATGATTAACTATAACGAATATGTCTATGGCTTAGTGTCATCAGTGAAATCAGTCCAAGAATTAAAACAAGATGTAACTAATTTTTTAGGTACGAATAATCTCTCATTTGCGCCATTTACTGACAATGAGTTAGTGCATCCTAAAGTATCAGCAAAAATTTATCAAGATGGTAAGTTTATAGGTTGAGTTGGTAAATTCATTCCGACCTTTGATAAATATGGTTTAGTTGTAGCTGAATTCAAAACTCCAAAACAAACTAAAAAAACAACACTCTTTGCTGAATACAACAACGAACCATTTAAATCAATTGACTTAACTTTTGAACTCGAACCACAAACACACATCAAGCACATTGTTGATGAATTGCAAACTAAATTCAAAGTTTATGAAATTAAACAAATTGATGAATTCCTCAAAGATGATAAAAACTACCCTACTTTAAGAATTACTGCTGAAGCAGAAACCATTCAACTTATTAATGATTATTACAACAAAAAATAGACAGGTATATATGGACAAACACGACAATTATTACCGGATTAATTTACTTGATCAAGATGTGGCCGCAATTATTAACAAAGAAGCTAAACGTCAAGAAGACCACATCGAATTAATTGCAAGCGAAAACTATGTTAGTGAAGATGTTTTGAAGGCAACTGGCTCAATTTTTACTAACAAATATGCTGAAGGCTATCCGCAAAAACGTTACTATGGTGGCTGCGAATTTACTGATGAACTTGAACTTTTAGCACAAAATCGTCTAAAAAAACTTTTCAATGTTAATTATGTGAATGTACAACCATATTCAGGTTCAACTGCAAACGCAGCAGCCATTAGCTCAATTTGCAAACCAGGAGATAAAATTATGGGTTTAGATTTAGCTTCTGGCGGGCACCTTAGTCATGGTTACAAAATCACTTTTAGCGGCACATTTTTTACAACTGCAACTTACTATACAGATGAAAATGGATTACTTGATTACGAAGCAATTAAAGAAATCGCAATTAAAGAAAAACCACAACTCATTATTTGCGGCTATTCAGCTTATTCAAGAATTGTTGACTTTCAAAAATTTAGGGAAATTGCTGATGCTTGTGGTGCCAAATTAATGGCTGACATTGCTCACATCGCGGGTTTAGTTGCTACTGGACTTCACCCTTCGCCTGTACCTTACGCAGACATTATTACTTCTACTACGCATAAAACTTTGCGCGGGGCACGCGGGGCAATCATTATGACTAATAATGAAGAGATTGCTAAAAAAGTTGACCGTTGAGTTTTTCCAGGCTTCCAAGGCGGGCCTTTAGTGCACCAAATCGCTGGCAAATGCGTTGCTTTTGGTGAAGCTTTAAAACCTGAGTATAAAACTTATGCACAAAAAATAGTCAAAAACGCAAATGAATTTTGCAACGCATTTAAAAATTACAATGTGCCAATTATTTCTGGTGGAACTGATAATCACTTGTTCACCATTAATGTTTACCAAGGTTATGGTATCACCGGTGTTGATGCTGAAAACTTGCTTGGAAAATTTAACATTACGGTCAATAAAAATACCATTCCAAACGATCCTTTAGGTCCACGCGTTACCTCGGGTGTTAGACTTGGCACACCAGCGATGACTTCAAGAGATTTTACTAAGTGAACTGAATTAGCAGCGTTAATGAACGAAATTTTAAGTCAAGGTAATAAGATTCTAGAAAACAAACAACGCGTAGGAATAATCAAAGCACAAATTGCTAGTTGAACAAAAGAATTTCCTATTAAGAAACATTATTAATTGTTGTTTAACCCTATACCATTAGACTATATAAAAAATCTGACTTTTATAAGTCAGATTTTTCTTTTTCATCCATTTTAAAATGAACTTTCGCAATTTCATATAATTCAGACTCACCAAGTTCTTGTAAAAGTGTATTACGTAATTCTTTTACTTCTTTACCGGCGCCAAAAGGAAAATGCGTGTCATAATCTATGTCCATTTTCTTTTTATATTTTAAAAATCTCGCGCGAGCAATAATTGAAGCAACAGCTACTGCTAAACTTTTACTTTCGCCTTTAGTTCCTAAAATTACTTGATAATTTAAAGGTCTAATCCGAAAGTATCCATTGTCCACAAATTTTTGGTAGTAATTACGAATAGTTCTCTGCGTTGAATATTTATCAATAAAAATGCCATCTACTCGTAATTTTTCACGGTATGTTTGATCTAAAAGTCCGTTAATACTTTGTAAATGAATAAACATTTTAATTTCATTCGCATTGTATTTTTTACAAAGATTATTGTATCCCCGCGGACTTAAAACATAGGTATAACTCAAGGCGATTTTTTCAAGTTTGGGTGCTAAATTAAGAATTTTATCATCGCTGATTTTTTTGCTATCTTTTACTCCCAGAACTTTTATTTCTGCAATTCGTTCAGCAGGAAGATAGGCAGAAGTTGCTACTACTGGACCAAAAAAATCACCTGTGCCAGTTTCGTCTACGCCTATAAAATAGGGGTGATTGTAAATTGCTTCAAAATTATATGTGCGTCCATCATCTAAATCGATGATGTCGAGATCGTAATTACTCATCGTCGTCCTCAGAAACCCAATGTCTCTTAATAATTTTTTCAAGTACTGCGTTACTTTTATCAATTATCTTTTGTGGGTCATCCAAAATTTTATCAATAAAGTAACCAACGGCACCTTCATCGTTTTGTTTTCTGAGTTTGATGGTTGCGTATTTTTTAACATCATAGGTTGCATTGCCAACCGCAACTGAAATTGAGGCCACTTTAAACATTGGTACATCGTTAAAACCATCACCAATTGCAATGGTGTGGTCTAAATCTATGCTGTAGAATCTTGAGAGTAAACTTAAAGCAGCGCCCTTATTGACAGAAACATTAGTAATATCAAAAACAGGAGTCAAATTCTTTCCTTTTGATCAGTAAGAAAATTCCCCTAAGTCACCATATTTACGTTTAAGATATGTTCTTAAAGCTTCAACATCGGTAGTTGGTTTCACATCAAAAATAATTCCTGTTGGCTTAAGTGGGATTTTGTTGTAATTAATTCCCACCTTAAACTTAGGACTTGATGAAAAACCAAACACGCTTTCAAGATCTTTGTCACGGTGTTGTAGTTGTACTCAACCAGGTCCTTCGATAGCGACGTTGCTGATTTCTTTTTCAACTTTCGGGTCACCAAGAACATAAAGCATTTCATTTAAATCGAGATACTTAATGTAAGGGATAAAGTTTTCATCTTTAGGGTTGTGAATTTGAGCGCCGTTGTAATTAGCTACAACTGTATCTAACCCTAATTTTTCATAAATTGGTTTTGTCGATCTTCATGGGCGGCCTGTCAAAATACATACTACGTGGCCTTCGCGTTTTGCTCTTTCAATTGCCTTCAAAGTTCTTTCGTGAATTTCACCGCTTGCACTAGAAGAAAGTAAAGTTCCATCTAAGTCGATTGCAAATAAAAATCTCATTTGTTTTTGTTCCATATAAATCCTTATATATGTACTTGTATTTGTTCATCATAGTCAGTCAAAATGTTCGTGCTTTTGATTTTAAAATTTGTAATTTTGTTAAGTTTTTCATCAAAAGTTAAAATCATAAAACATGGAATTGAACCAAATTCAGGTTCAAATGCAGAGCCAGGATTAACGATGAAAACGTTGTTTGCAGATTCAACATAAGTTGGCATATGCGTATAACCAAAAAGATAACAAACATCAGTTGTAGGCAGGTTGTGCGTGTGAGCAAAGTCTTTAAAAATAACAGGTAATTTCGAATCAACTAACAAATCCATTTTGTTAACAGTTAATTTTGAACCATGTTGTAAAACAAAAGTAAATTTTTTACCATCATTAGTTAAGTCAAAAGTAGTTAACTCTGGTAATTGTGAGTCTTTGTCCGCTAAGCCTTTAACATAGTACTGAAAATGATTTTTAATAAAATCATCTGATAATTCTGAGTCACCTAAGCTCACAAAAATTACTTTTTCGCCATTTTTTTCAGCAAGTTTCTTTTCGCCATTAACAAATTCTGATGTTAAAAATTCCTTTTCATGCATATCGCTAAAAACAATTATTTTCATTTTTCTCCTTTTCTTGCAATAAAATTTTAATACATTTCTTTATACATTACTATAAAATAGGCCTATACAGCGAATTAGAAAGAAAAAAATGGCTTTAGCCATTTTATTTTACTATTTTTGGTATGTGTGTCATGTGCATATCGTAGTAATGATCCATCACTGACGTATTTTTAAACTTGAAGTTAGTGACTTTGCCATTTTGAAAATCTAAAACTAAATATGATGGAATGGAACCAAATCTTGGCTCAAACGCAGAACCTGGATTTGTCACATAGCAATTATTTGGAAACTCAACAAAAGTTGGAAAATGTGTCCAGCCAAAAACTACGCAAAGATTTTCAAGTGGATGTGACTCCTTTTGCGCGAGTTTGTGCAAAACTTTTTCAAGTTTACTATTAATTAAGAGATCGCTTTGGTCTTCAACTAAGTTGTTGCCATAAGTTAGTATTAGTTTTATTTTCTGTGAATCACTTTGTAAAGTAACAATTTTTTGATTTTCAAATGAAGTACAATATTGAGTCTTGTCGTCAACAAAAAAATCAAAATTTGCTTGAATTAATTCGTCAGGAAGTTCCATATCGCCAGCACTTAAAAAGTAAATCTTTTTATTCTCTTGTGCTGCCAAAGTTTTTTCGATTTGAATAATATCCAATAGATCTTTCGTGTTTCTGTGCACACCACCAATTGCAACCAATCTCATTTCATCCTTTCTAAAAATTTAGATAGTTATTCAATGTTAAGTTTTTTAAGTAAAGCATCTATATCCATATCAAAAGCATTAACTTCTTGTTCGGCTTTTTTAAAGATTTGCTCCTCAGCAACGCTTTTTTCCTCATAATGCGTAACAACATCTAAATTTTGATTTGCAAAATAATCAGTTTTGAAACAACTTAATACTATTCGTGGCGCACTAAAGTTTTCGAATGGTTCAGATACACTTGCAGAAACTTTGTAATTTGTTGGATAATCTAAAATTAATTCATTGTTATCGTTTTTTAGCAAAATTTCTGTTGCAGAATCAATTGTCAAACAGTCGCGAACAAGTATTTCGTTAAATTTCAATTGTTCAAAAATTTTCTTGCCAACATTAGTTTTATTTGTTTTAAATTTGTCTTTTATTTTCAAATTTTTGATTTTAGTATCGGTTAAAAGGGCTATTTGATCGGAGTCACCTAACACGGTGAAAGCAACCAAAAAATCATCTTTTGCTAATTTAGCAGCTTTGATTCCAATTGATTTACCCGAACGAACTGAAATTTCGTTTTCACTATATTGCCAAGCTAACCCATTTTTACTAATTAGTAAAAAGTCTTTTCAGCCATTAGAAAGACGCGCTCCAATTACCTCGTCGTCTTGCTCGAGCTTAAAAATAGCAAAGGTTTTATTAAAACGACTAACTTCTAAGTCTTTGAGTAAAATTCTCATTCCTTGCGCTTGTTTTGAAAAGAGTGAAACATATAAATTTTCTGCGAAATTTTTAATTGCAAAAGCCCCAACAACAGTTTCACCAGTCTTGAGTTCTACAAATTGACTTAGATGCATACCATTTTCTTTTCATTTTGTATCATCTAATTTAAAAACAGGAACAATAGCATAATTACCTAAATTAGTAAAAATAAGTAAGTGAGCTAAAGTTGAAGTTTTACCATGAAACACTAATTTGTCTTCAGTTTTTAAACCGTATGTTGTTCACTGATTTTGGGCAATGTTTTTTTCTGTATATCTCTTTAAATAACCATAATTCGTAACAGCAACAATTACATCTTCTTCTTTTATCAAGTCGCTTTCATTATAAGATTTGTCTAATTTTTCACTATGAACATCTGTTTTGCGAGGTAATGCATATTCTTTCTTTATTGTTTTAAGTAATTCAATTAATCACTTATTGAAAGCATTAGAATCATTGAGTAATAACTCACATTGAGCAATATTTGTTTCCAATTCAACTTTTTCTCTTAAAAAAGCTTCTTTATCAGTTTTACTTAATTTATAAAGTCTTAATTCCGCAATAGCTGTTGCCTGGTTTTGAGTAAAAGCAAAAACTTTCATTAAATTTTCAATAACACCAGCTTTAGAATTTTCACTTTTACGAATAACTTCAATAATTTCGTCAGTAATTTCTGAAACCTTAATGAAACCTTCAACAATTTCTAAACGTAATTTATATTTAACTAAGTCGTACTTTAAGGTTTTTGTCTTGACATTTTTAATGTGGCCAATATATTCATCTAATAATTCAAGCAAATTCAAAAGTTTAGGTGAATTATTTTGAATCACAACATTGTTGTAATTGTAGTAAATTTGTAATTCCGTTTTTTGTAATAAGAAATTGATAATAGTTTCAACATTAGCGTCTTTTTCTAACGTGATTAATATGCTAATACCACTGCGATCAGATTGGTCTTTGATTTCAACAATACCTGGAATTTCGCTGGTCAAAGTAATAAGGTCAATATCTTTAACTAATTTGGATTTAACTACGCCATAGGGTATTTCGTAAATTTCTATGTATTTATGTTTCTTATCTTCTGTGATTCGATATTTAGAAACAAGAATAACTTTACCGCGTCCAGTTTTGAATGCCTCATAAACTCCATCTGTTCCAAAAACTTGGCCGCCAGTAGGAAAATCTGGCCCTTTGATAATTTTCATTAAAGCTTCAAGAGAAATTTCTGGTTTAAGAATTTTGGCAACGGCTCCATCCAAAATTTCTCCTAAGTTGTGCGGTGGCATTTCAGTGGCAAAACCTGACGCAATTCCCTTTGCGCCGTTAAGTAACAAGTTTGGAATTAGTGATGGCAAGACAGTAGGTTCTTGCTCAGAGTCATCAAAATTTGGGGCAAAAGCAACTGTATTTTTTTTTAAGTCACTTAACATTAAATCTGCAATTTTAGCTAATCTAACTTCAGTATAACGCATCGCTGCAGCAGGGTCATCATCAATCGAACCAATATTTCCGTGCATTTGTAACAAGGGAATTCCCATTTTTCAATCTTGCGACATTCTAACCATCGCTTCATAGATTGAAGAATCTCCGTGTGGGTGATATTTACCAATCACATCACCAACTACCCGAGCAGATTTTTTGAAAGGTTTGTTGTTTTGTAAACCTAGTTCACTCATTGAATATAAGATGCGACGTTGCACAGGTTTCAAACCATCACGCACATCAGGCAAAGCACGTTGCTGAATAATATATTTTGAGTACCGACTAAAACGATCGGCAATCACGACATCAATATTTTCGTTAATTATCTTTGTTAATAACTCATCGAGTTTTTCCTGATCTTGTTTTTTCATTATTCACCATTAATTTGATAGTTATCTTCCATCGTAAATTCAACATTAGCATTGATTCATTGTTTTCTTGGTTCAACATTATCGCCCATAAGCGTGGAAACACGTCGTTCAGCTAAAGCTGCGTCCTCAATTTTGACACGTACAAGAGTTCGTGTTGCCGGACTCATTGTTGTTTCTCACAACTGGTCAGCGTTCATTTCTCCCAAACCTTTATAACGTTGCACTTCTGCACCTTTAAACTTATCTTGAGCTAAGATTTCTTTTAGTTCGAGTTCATCTCAGGCGTAAATAACTTCTTTTTTTGCTTTTGTGGAACTAATTTTAAACAAGGGCGGCAAAGCAATGTAAACTTTTTGGTTTTCGATTAATTGACGCATGTGACGAAAGAAAAATGTTAATAATAAAATTTGAATATGTGCTCCATCAGTATCCGCGTCAGTCATAACAATAACTTTGTCGTATTGTGCTTTAGTAATGTCAAAGTCACTGCCGATTCCTGCACCAATAGTATTGATAATAGTAGCGATTTCTTCGTTTTTTAAAATTTCAAACAATCTAGCTTTTTCTGTGTTAATGACTTTACCTCGCAAAGGCAAAATAGCTTGAAATTTACGGTCGCGGCCAAGTTTTGCCGAGCCACCTGCTGAATCACCTTCAACTAAAAAAAGTTCTTTTTCACTCACATTTTTACTTTGAGCAGGTGTGAGTTTGCCACTTAAAATTTGTTTTTCCTTAAGCGCGTTTTTAGCGCTGCGAGCTTCCTGTTTAGCTTTTCGTGCCGCTAGTCTACTTTCCGCGGCTCGCTTAATTTTGTTTAAGATTTTTTTAGCAAGTGAGTTGTTTTCGCTAATTCAATTTTTCAGCGAAGCACTCACCATTTCTTCCACGGCGCCTTTGGCTTCTGGCGTGCCAAGTTTATCTTTGGTTTGACTGACAAATTCAAGATATTTTTCGGGAATTTTAACACTTAAAACCACTGTTAAGCCTTCGCGAATGTCTTCGCCATCAAAAGTGTTTTTGCCTTTGATAGCTTTTTCATTGATGGCAAAATCATTAAATACCTTTGTGAAAGCAGCTTTGAGTCCTGTTTCGTGGGTACCACCATCTCTGGTTTTGACATTATTAACAAAAGAAAACAGTGTTTCGTTGTAACTATCAGAATATTGAAAGCCAAATTCAACTTCAATTTCACGCACAGTTTCTTTAAAAGTATAAATTGGAGTCAAAGGATTTTTGGAATCATTGATGAAATCAATAAAAGCATTCATTCCATCGTCATAGCAAAATTCTAAGGTGCGGTTGGTTTTTTCATCTTTAAGCACAATTCTCAAACCACTAATTAAAAAGCAACTTTCGCGCATTCGTTCAGCAATCACATCAAAATTAAATTGTGCACGTTTGAAAATTTCGAAATTTGGTCAAAATTCAACTAATGTACCGCGTTTGTTCGTGGTGCCTATTTCAGTTGTTGGTTGCGCAATCAAGTCAGCGTTAAAGACTGTTTCATAGACCTTACGGTCACGATACACTGTACAAACTAACTTGTTACTAAGAGCATTAACCACAGAAGAACCAACCCCATGCAAACCACCAGAAGTTTTATAGGCACCATCACCAAATTTACCGCCAGAGTGTAATTCTGTAAAAATTAATTCCACAGCACTTTTGCCTGATTCTGTTTTGCCAACCGGGATACCACGTCCATTATCTTCAACTTTGACACTGCCTTCTTTGGTTAAAGTTACACGTATTAAATCAGCATAACCAGCTAAGGCTTCGTCAATTGAGTTATCAACAATTTCTCAAATTAAATGATGCAAACCATTAATGTCGGTGCTACCAATATACATACCAGGACGTTTGCGAACAGCTTCTAGTCCCTTAAGTTGTTTAATTGTCGACGCATCATACTTTATTCCCATTATTACCGCCTTTACCAATGCCACTACAACATAGGTTTATTTATAAATTTTAAAAAATAATGGTTGTCAATTTTTGTCAAATCAACCAGTCAATATCGATATTATACATTGTTTGACTTAGCTTTTTGCAGATAGAAAAAAGAGCAAATAACTTGCTCTTTTTTGTTCTTAATTAGATTTCCTTAAAGTTTTGTTTTTGCAATTCTTTAAAAGTTTCTAGTTCTTCATCGGTTGCTAACACGAAATGTTGGTTACCCAAATCTTGTCATTTTGGTTGTGTTTCCATATCATATTCGTGCATTTCAGGGTTATAAATATAACCAAGAAGTGAACCTTTTTCGCTATCAATTGATGGCACCGCATCTAAAAGACTTTTAGTATATGGGTGCATTGGGTGTTTCATAATTTCATTGGTTGGTCCAATTTCGACTAAAACACCTTTGTTTAGAATTGCAATTCTGTCAGAAATGTATTCAACCATCCGTAAATCGTGCGCAATGAACACGATTGTGAGATTGAATTTTTCTTTTAGTTCGTTGAAAATATTAATAACTTGTGCTTGAATCGAAACGTCAAGAGCACTAATTGGCTCATCAGCAATTAACAACTTAGGTTGTAAGACCACCGCACGACAAATCCCTAAACGTTGTTGTTGACCGCCTGAAAACTCAAGTGGATAACGACCTAACACCGAATCATCAAGTCCAACTAAATTAAGAATTTGTAAAATTAATTTCTTACGGCAAGCACGTTCAGAAAGTTTGTCCATTTCTTTCCGCGTTTGAATTGATTCGTTAAAGTAAGGAATAAATTCTTGATAACGCGCGTCTTGGTTAGTTGCCTTAATTAATTCACGATAAGTTTGAACAAAATATTTTTGGTAACTTTCTTTGTGATCAGCAGGAGTTTCCTTAGCTAACTTTTCAAAGTCTTCAAATAATGGTTTAAGGTTTCGCTCTCTAATTCTTTGGTTTAAAGTAACGAAAAATTCTGCGTCATAGTTATATAAGTAAATAAATTTTGCAGCTTTAAGGTTGGTTAAGCCTTCGCCAACTACGGTTTCAACGTTTTTGTAAGGGTTAAGTGAGTTGGTTGGATCTTGGAAAATCATTTGCACTTTATTTATTAAAAAGTCAAGGATTTTCTTTTTGTTTTTGCCAAATTTGAACCCTTTATTCACATTTTTTGGCATCACAGTGTCAAGAATTTTGATGTGGCCAAATGAGTGTGGCGTCAAACCAACTAACGTACGACCAATTGTTGATTTACCAGAACCAGATTCTCCAACTAAACCAAGTACTTCACCGTCGTAAACATTAAACGAAACGTCTTTGATTGCCTTAAATCTTTTTACACCGTTACCATAAGTAACATCTAAATTACGAATTTCCAACAAGACATCACGGTCACTGCAATTCAACATTTCTTCTGTGCTTTCAACAATAGGGCGACAGACTTTTTTACCGAAAAGTTTTTTTTCACAATAAAACTTAGCCATTATTGTTTACTCCTTGAAGTGGTTGTGTCTTTCTTGTTCGTTTTGGTTGTTTCCGTTGTTGGTTGTGGTTTTGCAGCGGCTGGCACTGCTTTTTTAGGCATCTTAGGAATTTTTAGTTTCTTTTTCTCTTTCACAACTTTTGGTTTAGGTTCTTCAACTTTGGTTGGAGCTGGAGTTTGCGTTGCTTCCTTGGTTGTAGGTTCTTTTGTTACAGTTTCTTTCGCTGCGGATTCTTTTGGTGCGATGCTTTTGTTGTCTTTTGCTTGGTCTTGTGCTTTTTGAGCATCATCTTGTTGTTCAAGTCAAGCTTGAACATCTTTTTTATCTTCCTTACTTAACTTATGTTTAGACGAAGGATTGATTGCAGTTTCAGCTTTCGCTTTTTTCGATTTCAAGAGTCCTGCTTTAAGTTTCTTGGTTTTTTTATCATCAGGAGTCTTAGCATCTGCATTCTTGTCACTTTTATCTTTTTGAGCTTGTGCAACTTTAATTGCTTTTTGTTCTTTTTTACTTAAAGCATTAAATTCTACTTGTTTTTGGTGTTCTTCAAAAAGCACTGATACATCTGCGTTATAGGCTTGTGCGTCAAGTTGGTGTGCTTGATATTCTTCCTCTTCAACAAAAATATTTCTGTTGTAAAGTAAATTCAACGCAAGGTTGTATTTTCTTCATAATTTTTGAATTGTAGCAGGTGGAGTATATCTTGGCGCTTGTTTGTTGAGTAAGTTTGAACGGACAAAGTGAGTTGGTGAAACTTGGTACAATGGTGGGTTTTGTTCCAAGTCAACTCATAAAGCATAGTCATTACGAACTGCGAACGCGTCACCTTTGATTTGGTTGAGTGATGATGGCACAGCACCACGAATCACTTGTAAACGGACATCGTTATTAAAATCAGGCATCGAAGTAATCAAGCCTCAGGTGTAAGGGTGTTGTGGGTTAGTAAGAATTTCTTCTTTAGTACCACTTTCCACAATTTGACCAGCATACATAATGTTAATGAAGTCACTAATTGATGAAACCACACCTAAGTCGTGAGTAATGAACACAATGGCAATTTTGAATTGCTCTTGTAATTCTTTAATAATGTTAAGTACTTGCGCTTGTACAGTTGGGTCAAGCGCAGTTGTTGGTTCGTCAAGAACTAAAATTTTTGGTTTAAGTGACACAATTGAGGCAATTGCAATCCGTTGGATCATTCCACCTGAAAGTTCATGAGGATAAAGTTTCATAATCTTTTCAGGGTTGTTAATTTTAGTTAAGCGTAAGTATTTAATTGCTTCTTCGTAAGCTTCGCGTTTGTTTTTAACAATTTTGTTAATAAGCAAACCTTCCATAATTTGCTTACCAACTTTCATTGTTGGGTCCAAAATTGACATTGGGTTTTGGAACACAGCACTAACAATGCGACCACGTAGTTTTGACTTTTCTCAGTTGTAAGCTGAGAATTTTGATACTTCTAAACCATAAAGTTTAACACTACCAGATTCAAACACAGCATTCGAGCCAGTAAGTCCATATAAAAGTGAGGTGAGCACACTTTTACCAGATCCAGATTCACCAATAACTGCATGTACCATTCCTTCATAAACTGTTAATGAAGCACCACGTAACACCACATTCTTTTCTTTTGGATTGGCTGGGTTTTTAAAGGTTAACCAAGCGTTTTCAATTCGAGCAGCAACCTTTGTTTTTTTGTTTAACACCGTGGTTTTAGGAGTTGCTTCAATTAATTTTTGGAAGGTGTTAAAGTCAATGTTTCTTGAAATTACATCAAGTTGTTCATTTGTCAATTGCACCTTGCCTGTAGCAGTATCGGTCAACGAGTTCTCAAAAGTTTCGATAATTTTTTTGGCCGCTTTACGTCTGGTAAAAAATTTTAATTTTTGACTTCAGCGGTCAACAATTCTTCTCCAGAAGGTTTTGGTTGGATCTTTTTTAACTACTAATAAGTCAAGCGGTTCTGGTTTGTTGTCTCAAATAATTGGAGTTCTAAATTTGCGGTTATAACCAGTCAAGTGTTTTGACACTTTCAAACGCAACACAAATTCAAGAATTTCCTTACGGTCAAGCAATTTTTTACGTAAGGTTTCAGGTAAGGAACCAACTGCCAACAAGTCATTGATTTTGGCAATTTCTTCTTCCTCGAAGCGTTTTTGGGCTTCGAGTTGCTCATGAGTTATCTCTTCAAGAGTTGCCTCACCTTGGTCACTGACTAAGTGTGCAATTTCATCATCCAAAATTTCAAAGTCATCGTAAATTGAATCAAAGTCGCCTTCGAGCGCTTTGTCATAGGCATTTTGGCTAATGTGTTCTTTAATAACAGTACGTTCGCTTAGCGATTTACCAGCTGCAAGTAACTCAAGTTCTTCGTCATAAGCACGTTGTTGGTAAGTACGATATTTAAATCAGTCAGGATTTTCGATTTTGTCAGCTTCCACTTGTTGTCAGTAAAGCTGTTCTTGTTCAAATTCGTAAAGAGTTTTTGCTTCACGCGGTTTCAAACGTTGTTTGCTTGAATCAGGTGACAAAATTACGGGTGCACTTGGTGGTAAGTCTCACTCGTTTGCCCGCACGTTGATAGTTTGAGGGCGAAAAACTTTGTCAAAAGGCACTGGTTTGTGCAGTTTTTCCAAGTCACCATTGACTGGGCGTTCACTTCAAGAAGAATCATTATCAGTTAAATAGTTAGTAGAAAGAGCTAATGGTTTGCCTTTTTTCTTAAGTTCGTCTTTATTCGGAAATCTTAATTTCATTTTGCTCCTTTCTATCTTTGTCTCAACAGACTATCTTGAATAGCTGCTGACATTAACTGAATTGAAGTGGTGACAAGTACTAAGGTAAATGATGGAATCAACACATAACGTGGGTACACAGTAAATACTTTGGTTCCTTCAGTAATCAAGTTACCTAACGTTGGAATTGAGGTAATTGATAAACCAATGAAGGCAAGCGAAGTTTCACTAAGAATTACCCCTGGAATTGAGAAAACAATTTCGGTAACTAAAATTGGAATAACAACTGGTAAGTAGTTAAGTAACACTTTGTAAGTTGGAGTTCCAAGAATTTTGGAAGCATTGACTCACTCAAAAGTGGTTGCCCGCAACACTTGCGAACGCATTTGGTTGGCAATTCCTGTTCAGGAGGTAAAGGTTAAGGCAAAGACAATAATTCAGAAGGTTGGTTTGAGGATCACGGTAATAATAATCAAAATGATGATTGATGGTACGTTGGTAATGATCTTAATTATAAAGGTCATAATCTTGTCAAAGATGCGGAAGTGTCCCATACAAATACCAATGATTAAACCAACTAAGACTTGAATGCCCGTCACAATGAAGGCAAGCGCTAAGGAATAACGTAAACCTCATCATAAACGTGCAAAGATGTCACGTCCTAAGTTATCAGTTCCTAAAATGTGCCCGCTGGTAAAGAAAGTAAAGTTAGCTTCCTTGGTGTTAATCACCGTTGGGTCAGTAGTGAAAAAAGGAATGATAATGGCAAGTAGAATAATTAGGGCAAGTGTAACAAACCCAAACACACCGGCAAAAGAACGCGAGAAGCGGTAGAAAAATTCTTTAAACGGGCGCTGGCGTTCCTTGAGGGTTCCTTGTTCATAACTAGCTAAAATTTCACCAATAAGTTCTCACTTTTTATGTTGTAGTGGCTGTAAAAATGGGTTAGGGGCAAGCTGTTTGCCATGTTCATTATTGGCAGCACGAGCTTGTTTGCGACTCAGTTTACTCATAATTTAAAGCCCTTTCTTTCTCACACGTGGGTCCACAATTTTGTAGAGTGCATCACGAAGTGTAAATGACAAGATTGTAATAAGTGAGAACATAGTTACTAAGAAGAGAATGATTGAGTAGTCTTTTGAAGTAATTGCTTCTAGTAAAAGTCCACCCGAACCAGTGATGAAGAAGATTTTTTCCACGAAAAGTGAACCAATGAACGAACCAAAGATAACTACAGGGAAGAAGGTAGCAATTGGGAACAAGGCCGGTTTAAGGGCGTGTGTTCACACAAATCTTGTTTTTGTTACACCTTTAAGGAAACAGAATTTAGCGTGCATTGAGTTAAGTTCCCGGTTGAGCTCAACTCTAATGTATTTGACATAAACAATAATTGAACCAAGCGAAAGTGCTAGACCTGGTAACACGTAGGTAGCAATGTCTTTTTCGTTGAAGATATATGGTAAGTTCAAATAACGACCTGCGAGCAATAGCCAAAGCGCAAACACGAGCGATGGAATTGATGAAAAGATCGACACAAACACAGTTGCAAGGTGGTCTGGTCATCTGTCAGGGTTCATCCCCACAAACACACCAAGTGGAATTCCAATAATTAAAGTTAAAGCAACTGAGAAAATACCAACATAGAAACTCTTCAAGAATCTCACTCAGATAAAGTCATTAATTTGCGAACCAGGAAACACTGACAGTGACACACCAAAGTCCCCATGAATAATGTTGTACAAGTAGATTCAGTAACGTTGCACGACTGGTTTGTCTAGTCCGTATTGTTGTTCCACCGCGGCCTTGACGCTTTCATCTAGTCCGGAGGTAATTGCGTTAGAACCTGGAATTGAGTTAATCAAGAAGAAGGTAATGGTAATCACAATTCAGGCCACCAACACAAATTCTAAGAACATCTTAAGCACTGAGTAAAGTGATTTGACAAATGATGATCTTGGTGAAAGTAAGTTCAAGAATCAATTTGATTTAAACCTAATTCTGCGACCAGTGTAATCAACATACTGGTGCACAATTTTGGTTTTCTTATCTTCCGGATCAACTTCAGCAATTTCAAAGCGTGTTTTCTTTTGGACTGCTTCTTTTGCTTTAGTTTTAGCATCTTTAGCGTACAAGAAATCAAGATTAGTAATGTTTCTTTCTTTAATGTAAGCAAAAAGTGCTGCTTCTTTTTCTTTTGAATACGCGTTAACAAGTTTTGAACGTTCAACTGTCATCCGTTCAATTTTGTTTTCCAACTTAGTTTGTTGTTTAACTGAAATTGCAGCTTGCACTTCAGGATCGTTCAAAAAGTTTTGGTAGTGAGCAATTTTAGCATCCAATTTTTGTACTTTACGTGCAACTGCTGGTGTTAATTCTTCGCTAGCTGTATCTTGGAGAATTTCTGGCAGAACAATTTTTAAAGGTACATATGCTGAATCAACTCTACTGCTATAGTGTGGACGTCGAGGTTGGAAGTTAGCTGAAGAACCACTCCGACGAGCTACAGCAAATCTTGAAATTTCTTCAAAGTTAATTGGAATGAATTCATCCAACAATTGTTTTTCAAGGTCATAGTCAAATTCATTAGCAACTGCTCTGTATTTTTTGAAGGTTTGTTGTTCTTCTTGAGTTTCTTCAAATAAATTAAGGAGTTTAAGTTGTTCTTCGTAAATTCAAAGTCTTTCGTAAAACTCTTCAATGTTTTTCTTGGTTGCTGGTGCAATTAAAGCAAAGTATTTTCTTTGTAAAGTTGTTAATTTTTTGTTAATTTTTTGCACAACTTTACGAGTTTGTCCGTTTTTAAGTTCAGGATCTTTTTCTTTAGTCGCAGTCAACACATCATTCGAAAGTTTAATTTGTTTATAAACTTCGTCAATTTGTTTAAGTTTACGCGCTGGAACAGATTTGTTTTCGAAAATCGAAGGTAACAATAATTTTGGTTGTTCTGGTACCTTTTTAACTACGACAGTCTCAGGAGTATCAGTTTGCAATTCTACCTGTGACATAGTAGTATTTAACAACATTGGCACAACACGTTTGGTTGAACTTCTGAGTAAATCGTAATTTTTCTTTGAGTAAGGATATTCGATTTTGTCAATTTCTAACTGAAGAAAATCAATTCTTTGTTGTGCTTTTCTTTTGTCAGCTTTGATTTTTAATTTACCGCCATTGGTTTCATCACCGTTTAAAAAATCATCGTATAAACTTAATTGTTTTTTAAGACGATCTAACCTTTGTTTTTGGTGTGCTGAATAAACTTCACGATTTTTCGTTGGTACCTTTACTATAGGGGTATATTCATAATACTTAACTTTATAAGTTTCTTGTTCGTTTGGTCCTGGCAAAATTGATTCGCCATAAATAGCACCACGTGGAATAGTGAAAGTTTTTGATAATAGTGGATTAACAAATTCGAAAGCAGTTGGGTCTTTCTTTCAAAGATCTTCAACAGCATTTTTGTAGTATGGAGTTTCGAGTTTGTACTTTTTGAGTTGCAATAACTCAATTCTCTTTTGCAACGTACGTTGGTCTTTAAGTTTAGTTAATTTACCACCGTTAGTTGGGTCGCCACTAATGAAAGCTTTATATTCTTCAAGTTCTTTGTTGATTGCAGTAATTTTCACAATATTTTGTGAAGAGGCTTTAATGTAACGATCTTGTGGGTACCGTTGTTGCGCCACATCATTAATAGCTTTGTTTGCAGATTCTTCAACAAGTTGAGCAAGTTGTTTCTTTCTAAGTTCTTCGGTTAACGCTTCTTCTTTAGCTTTTTCTTCAGCGATTTTAGCTAACTGTTTATTAAATTCAAGTTTTGCTTCACTAAGTTCTGTTTGCAGTCTTTGAATTTTTTGCGCTGCTTTCTTTTGTTGCAGCTTAGATTTTAATTGACCATTGTTGGTTTCATCACCATTAATAAACGCAGTATATTCGTTTAATTGAGTTTGAAGTCTTTGAATTTTTTCTTCTAACTTTGAGTCAGCTAAAGCAACTTCAGTTGGTGTTGGTTCCTTTATTACAGCAGTATTTGCCAATTCTTCTTCAATTGTTTGAATGATTGGATCTTCTTCTACTACTGGGGTTTCTTCAACAACCACTTCATTTTCACTAACTGGTGTTCCAACGACAGCTTCTGTGGTTGCTGGAGCAGTTGTTTGTTCAACTTCGTTTTGTACTGGAGAAGCTTTTGCTTCTGTGCTTGTAGAAACTGTTTCTTCTGCTGTTTCTGCTTCTTCTTCACTTGTTTCGGCAGGTTGACTTTCTTGCACAGTAGCTGCAAGTTCTGCAACTTCTTGTTCTAACTTTTTAATTTTTTGTTGTACTTTTGGTAAGTTTCTCTCCGCCTTAGCTTTTTCTTTTGGTGTAGTTAACCAAGAATCTAATTCAGGATCATTACTTAAAATTTTTTCAAAAAGTATTACTTCATCTTGTAATTCTTTGAGTTCAGTTTGTTTTTTTGTTAGCAGCGCTGAAGTAGATGCTGCTTGTGATTCAGCATGATCTAACTGTTCATTCTGAGTCTTAAGATTTTTATCTTTTTTCATCATCTACTCCTATTCTGTGCCGCCAATTTTTCTTGGCAATCTATTTTGTGGTGGGTTGGTTACATCATAAGCAAATTGTAACGAGTAAGTGTTACCACCTGTTACACCACCAACTCTCGATATTTTCCAGTAAGTATCAACTTCCATTAGTGGAACTACTACTGCTGAATCTCTAACAACTTTTTCGAAAACTGCAATAACTGCAAAGACTTCTTTTTCAGTGAATAACAAAGCTTTTTCTTCATTAGTGAATTGGTTTGAGAAAAAGGCCGTTAATCTGTTTGTGTACTGAAGATCTGTTTCCTTAGGTAATTGGTAAGCTAATTCAAGTGCTTTTTTTCAAATTAGTTCGTTTTTCACGTTTAAACGTTCTTGTAAGGCTTTGTCTTTTGCGACATCTGCATTGACAACTTTATTTTCTTTATTAAGTGAGTAACCCATTTCATCAAAGTATTGTTTATAAGTTCAACTACCTGCTGGGTTGTTTCTAAATCCTGAATTTTTCGATTGACTCTTTTGAATACCATCTGGTGTGAAGAAAGCTATAACATAGGCATATGGGTCGCTACCAAAGATATCAAAGTTGCCATATAACAAGTCAAATTTACCACTAGTTTTGGCATCTTCATACACGGTAATTGGCATTGGTTTAATGTCAATTTGGAAGAAATTAGCATCTTCTTCTTTAAATGAACGCTTCAATTGGTCAACTAGGGCATCACCAACTCTGGTTTGTTCGTCGGTTGAGTTAGTAATGTAAGTTAAGGTAACTTGTTTTACATCTGGATGACGTTTCTTGTATTGGTCAAGGTAAGCTTGAGCAATTTCTTTCCGGTACGCAAGGTCACGCCGTGGCAATTGTTCAAAACGATAAGATTTTGCTAAGTGGTCAACGTGCGTGTAATTTTGTAATGGAATCGAACGATCAACATTTTCAGGCGCAAATTCAACATTAGTTCAATCGTTCACAAAGGCACTTTCAAGCGATTCCCCTAACGAAGAGGCACTCGAACCGAATTGTGTTCAAGTAATAACAGGGAACGATGAGTTTCAACCGGCAATTTCTAACATTTCTTCACGATTAAGCGCATAGTAAATTGCATTTCTTAAGTAACGATCTTGTAATGGTGAATTGCCGTTAGTTTCTTTATCAAGGTTGAAAGCTAACGCGATTGTACCGTAACCAGCACCTTTAACCATGAACTGACGATAATCACTTTGTGCTCAGTAGTTAAGCTGTTGAATCGAAGGTACTTTAGTTTCTGAAATTAAACCATCATCGAATAAAGCTGAGTTGGTGTTTGGATCAGAACTAAAGTAAATTTTAATTTTGTTCGACAAGGTAAAGTCGGCTGAATAGTAAGATGAATCTTTTTCTAATTCAATGTGACCTTGACCACCCAACACTAACGATGAAATTCGGAATGGACCAGAAGTTAAGAATTCTTTCTCGCTCAAACCAAACTTAGCTACAGTGGTTACTTTTTCGACAAATTTACGGTTCACTGGGAATAATTGGTCTAACAAGAATTGAACTCATGGACTTAAACTTTGTGGTTCATTCGGATTGAATTCAAGTCTTAATGAATATTCATCAAGCGCAAAGACACGATTTTGTACTCAGTCAATTGGCTTGTAATTAGCTGGCACAGTGGTATCACGTTGGCCGTAAAGTTTTGAAACTTCTAAATTGTAAGCATTTAAGTCGGTTGCATTTTCATCATAACTAGTAGTAAGTTTCTTCTTGAGTTCACTAGCTTGATTGAGTGCAAAAAGTAGTTTGTTCCGGTCAAGTTTTTGACGAGGGTCGGTAAAGTGATACTTACGAATTTTGGTAGCAAGCCGTTGGGGAATATTTTGTAATTCTTCCTTGGTGTGTTTTTCGGTTGAATATTCTGGGTTTGGTAACATCACCACCGTAATTTCGGCATCGGGATCAAACTCAGGTGAAAATTCAATGGCTTGGAGAATTTCTTCGTTGCTGTAGTTTCAGTAAAGACGGTTTGAGTAAGCACCTAAGCTTAAGACTGCGTTTTTAATTGCTTCAACATCTTTCTCGTCACCAGCAGTTTGTGAAGCTCAAGGTTTTCATTTTGGATTAAACACATCATAAACTAACTTACCATTAACTTCGATCACTGGTGGGTAACCAAAAGGATTTTGGTAAGTTTTTTTGTATTTATTAATGTAATCTGACTGAGTCTTGAGCACAGTGTTAACTTCATTAATTTTGCTCCGTGACATTCTGATAATGTGCTGCGAACCGGTATTGATATCCAAAATGTAGTGAATGTAATCAATGTAATCAGCAGCTTCAATCGGGTCACCGTTGCTTCACTTACTTGCGCCGCGGTTGAGGTTGATTGTTGACGAAAGTACATTATTACTTGGCGTGGTAATAAGGGAAACTTGGTCATTGCTTGAATCAATAGTAAGTGAACCAGGTAACACTAGTTTTGACAAGTCAAAGAAGACACCAGAAGCCTTTTTAGGTTCATAACTATTACTTGCTAAATAGTCTTCAATTGTGTTGCCTTTCGATTGGTACGCCATAATGAGAGTATCTGGTAAGGTGAACACATTTTGCACTTCCGGGTTGGTATTAGAACGGAAAATTGATTCGGTGAGCGAACCAAGTAAACGGTTAGCCGCATTGTAACGTAAGTAGTTAAGTGAGTTAATTGGTTCGTGTACTAAACCAAAGTCATAGTCTTTAGTTAGCTTATTTCACTTTGTTTCTTGGTTGGTGTTGCAACTTGCTGAAATGAAAGCTAAAGGTAAAACAGCACTACTAAGACCGAGTAAAAATTTATTTAATTTCTGTTTGTTCATGTCATTCTCCTTTAAAAACTGCCATTAAATTGGTTTTGTACAATCAAAATTGCTTTGCCTTGCAATGCTTCATCATAACTCTCGTCTGCTTTAGTTACTTTCGTTGGGGCTTGGTCATAAGTTTTTCCGTTTTCACTCACACTCTCAACATTACCTAAATCAACTTCGTAAGCAAAGGTTCCCTTTGCATCCGAAGCAAAGTACATATAGTATTGTTCGCCAGGTGTTAATAATCTGTCCCGGTACTCATTCATTACCGCATAATCTGAAACTCAAGCCGTAAAACCAATACCTTCGTGTTTACCGTTGAGGTCTGTGTACTTGTAAGGTTCGTCAGCTAAGGTGTGACGTAAGCTTGAATCACGTTCGGCATCACGCCGTTGTTGTTTGTAGTAGAACAAGTTATCTGTACCATCGGTTGTAACTTTTAAGGTTTTAATTTCACCAGTTTTAATATTTTTGAAAGCAAGGTATTTGATCTTTTCTTTCATAGTTGTTGGCACATAACCAAACATTGCCACTGCGTCTAAATCATTGTTACGTCAAAGTTTAGTTAAGTTTCGTTTACCTACACCTTGGTTTTGAATATAGAACTGTCAGTAGGCGTCCACACGGTTAGTCACTGCCCCCCCTCCAAGTTCTTAATTCTAATAGTGTCATCTTCAACTGGATTACCGTTGTCGTCGTAAAGTAAGAAGTCAGTAATTTCACGGTACCAACGGTCTAAGTATCAACCGTTATTGTCGGTTAAGATTTTGCCAAAGTATGATGATTCTTTTGATATTTGAGGTGAAAAGTCTTCGTCAGTAACAAATTTGTAAGGGGTTTTGATTTGGTTATAGTTGTAGTTGTAAGCTTGACGCTCGGTTGCTAAGGTTTTGTAGAAGTCTTGCAAGGCGCCTTTGACTGAGGCTTGTGCTGCTGCACTGCTTGAGTAAAGCACTTTCCGGTCGTTTCAAGTTTGTGCTTTTTCGCCATTAATTACATAGGTAACACCAAGTGAAGACTCCGATGCGCCACCAAGAGCAGTTGGTAAGTTTTGGAAGTTTTTAGCTACAGGTGCGTAAGTGATTTGCAAGTTATCACGGTTGATAGTTTCTGCTCAACTTCAAGTATAGTCACTGAAAAGTTGGTTGAAGTCACGATAAGTTTTTGAGTAGTAAAGACTTTCAATAAAGGCATCTGGCTTGTCTTTGATTTTGCCACCAAATTGTTCTAGGATTCCTTGGAGTACCCACACAATTTCTGATTGGTTGTTAGCTTCAAATAATGGTTTGAGTGCCGTAAGTTGGTTTGGTGGTGCAATAGTGATTTTGCTCCGTGTGAGCATTACATCCAAGAAACTAAGTTGATGCATAGTTAAATCACGTTGTGGATTAAACTCTTGATTTCAAGTGTATTCACTCATTTTCGTTTTGTATTGTTCAAGAATAATGTTGAATTGGTCACGCAAGACGCTTTCGTTATTAGTTGCAAATACATCAAAGTCAGCTAGTTTAAGGTAATCAAGTCCCACGTTGGCATCAAAGATTCAGTATTTACTTGGATCAGCAAGTAATTGTGCCAGTGTGTAATGAGTGTGGACTAAAGCCAATGGACTCGCAATGAAACGTTTCATAAATTCATTTGCAAGTAATTGTGCTTTTTCTGTTGCGTTTGCTTCTTTAAGCATTGCTTCAAAACCAGCTTTTTCGTCTTTAGTTAGTTTTGCAGTGTCTAATCAGTTCCGTAAACCATCTTCAAAACGTGTTTGACTGTACTTAGTTGCTACATAAGCAATGTCTCAGTCAACTCTGTGTTTAGTTGTGTTAAGTTTGGCTTTGGTGAGATCAATTTTGACAAATTTTAAGAATGTAGCCACATCAGTAAATTCAGTTTGAGCACCAAAAGTTTGGTTTGAACCAAAAGCTTGGAACATTTCATTGTGCTTATCTAAATTCAAGTTAGCTGTATCAATTTTAATTTTGGCTGCTTGTTTAAAGCCTTCTGCGTTAAGTGGAGCTACTTTGTTGTCAGCTGTAATTAATCTAAAGATTGCTGGTTGCGCACTCTCATTTTGGCCAAAAGCAGCAAATAAACTTTGCAATGGTGAAGTCAAATGTTTTTTACTCAAAATGTCATCACTTAAATATGTTGCAATTTTGTAAACTGGTGGCACTTTAAAATTAAAAGTTTTTTCAAGTGCTGCAAGATTCGCAAGGTAAGCTCCCTCAAAAATGTTACGAGCATTGCCGGCATTAGTAATAACATACTGACCATCTAGTCAAGTTGCAAAAGCAGCTGTTCCGTTTTGATAGTTTCATCTACCTTCTGGGTAGAAACTGCTTAATCGATAAAGATTAGTAAAGACAGTGGTGTTGGCACCAAGATTTCAGATTTCTGGCTTACTTGAAATAGGCGTCGTGGCATCAAAATCGTCAGCATAAAATTCAATGTTTTTAGCTATTCGTTCCAAGAACTGAGCAAAAGTTAAGTTTTGTACCGCGGCATCATCTAAGAATTTAGTGTACCCATTTTGGTTTGGCAGATCAACAGCCTTGGTCTTTAAATAATTAGAAACATTAGCAAGTGGAATAACTTTATTATTTTCGTCTAAATCGTAGTATGAATAATATGAATAATCAGATCTTCCATTAGGTCTTAATGTGTATCATTTCAATTTACTAATAGCACTTAAATCAGCAGCATCTTGTGGTTGTCTTTTGACAACTAAATCAAAGTAAGATTTAGCCGCTAACGCGTATGAAGCTGCGGAAATTTGTTTTGTGAGTGCTTGGTTAAAAATACCATTAATTGGTCAGTTTTGAGTGAAGTCTAATTCAACTTTGTTATCAATTTTAGCATTTGAATGATCACGATCTCAGCCGCCTATTTGCGGTGAGCTTGGGTAGAATGCTTGGATAGCCTTAATTGCCTTGATAACTATATTATTGTAGTATTCGATTTCTGCTGGATCAGTTAAGACTACATTCAATGGTAGTTGTAAGGCGTCTTCGCCAAACTCATTTTTCAAAATAACTTTGGTAAATTTAGTCATTTTGGTTCAACCAGTCTCTGGATCTGTAGCTGCCACTCTGCTACCAGCTGGAATGTAAGGATCACTAGCTTCAACAACTTTTGGTAATCGTTTACCTGATTTGTCATCTTTAACAAATTCAATCAAATTACCAGCACGATCTTTAAGGTTCAAGTTGTTGTTTTCTGGCAAGGCAGGTAGGTAAACTTCCTTACCATCTGTAGTTGGAGTTAAGACTTTTAGAACTCCATCAAATTTACTTGGGTTGAGTGTACCTGAATAAGGGTCAAGAGCGTTGAGTAACCATAAGTCTGAAATCCGCAAGTGTTTTTTGAGTTCATCAGTGGTTAAACCATATGCTTCTTGACGCGCTTTGAGAGCAGCGGCAAAGCTTTCGAAATTTTGACCAAAACGACGTTTGTCGTTATTGAAGGCAAGACGGACATCGGTCACACCATCTGGTGTACCAAAAACGTCAGTAGCATCTTCAGTTTTGTATTCAATTTCGCCAGTTTCGCTGTTGAAAGTAGGTAATTGTCAACGAGGGTATTCACCAGCTTCATTAACTCTTTCACCTTTTTCGTTAAATTCAAGTAAAGGACTATTATCAACGTTAATGTTGCTCCGTGCTTGTAAATACAACTTCAACATCTCTGCATTTTGGTATGAGTTGATATTTGGTGGGTAGCCAGGTTGAAGTGCACTAACTAAAATTGGTTTGCTACCTTTGTCTCCTAAGTCACTAGCTCCATTAAGCGTAATGTGGTGACCATATTCGTGAGCGCCAACAAAAGCTAAGAAATCTCAAGCTAATGATTTAAAGTTAGGATCAGTGGCTTTGAGTACACTTCATAACCCAACACGTGAATTCATGTTTCAGCCTAAGTACGCACCATCTTTAACTTCATAAGTCATTTCACCATTAGCATCAATACTACGTTCAAGGTGCGCGCCAGTTTGTCACTCAGCTGCGTAAGGGAATTTTTCACGGACAGTATCAAGTAAAAGCAAGTAATCTTCTGAAAAAATTTCAAACAATTTTTCTTTTTCACCTTGTTCATTGATTCTAAAACTACTTTCGTTGACCACGTAAGGTGAAAAGACTTTGTTATAACCTAATTCGCGAAGCAAATCAGCGACTTTGGCAACAACTTCCATTTTGGCGTTAGCATCAACACTAATAACTTTGTAACCATCAGTATAACCTGGTTCAACGTAAGCTTCTTCAGTCTTAGGTTCAACTTCACGTAAGATGAGTTCTAAGTTAGTACCGTTTTTAGCAAATTTATCAAGGTTAACATGCTTAATTTTGGCTTTAACTTCGTCTTCGTTAGTAGCAGTTAAGACACCTGCTTCTTTAAGTTTAGCAAGTAAAGTTACTTGGTTCGTACCATAGTATCACTGGTTGCCAGCAGTAAAGTTAAGAGTTTGACCGGCACGTTTGTTCAAATTGTCTTCTTTTTGTTCCAAAATAGCTTTGTTCCGCAACACTGCTGAGAAAGGACGAGTAAAGATTTCAAAACCAGTAAGGTTAGTATTTAATAATAAGGTAAATAAGTTTTGATAATTTTTGACCGCACCAAACAATTTTTGTACTTTTGTTTGCAATTGTCCGTAGGTGTTTGCCACCTCAGTAATATAAGTTACCAATTTAGAAGGCAGAACAGTGAAAAACACATCTGATCATGCGCCAATACCTGTGTCATCGAAAATGGCAGCTTTAGCTTTGAGATCGTACTCAAAGTTTTCGTCAAGCAATTTATTGTTAGCTACGTATCAATAGCTTGTTCCAAAAGTAGAATTATTCACTGCTGGATTGGCAGTCACGAAACTTTGATTACTAATTAAAGCATTGTAGAAGTAGTATTTAAGTAATTTGTCTTTATCTTGGTTGTAAAGTTCTGTCAAACGATTGTTTAGTGTTGTGCGTTCTTGGGAACTTAAGTTTGTTTTTAGTTTTTCCGCAATTTCAGCCGCTTCTTCTACTGAATTTGCAGTTGCCACATTGGCAGCAGCAAAGTCTGCTTGAATCAAACCACTCACCAAGGCACCAGCTCACACATAAAGTGTGTAATCTAAACGCGTAAACTTGCTTGCGTTTTCCGGTTTAGTTGCAAGATAAATCGCATCAAAAGCATTTTGCAAGTAATTTGTGTATACCTCTGTGTTGAAGCCTTCTTCGTTAAGTTTAGCTTGGAATTCAGTTTTAATTTTTTCAACACTAACTGTAAATTCAGCAATTTCTTGTTTAAGCGAATTGAGGGTTAATTTAGTGTTTTTAATTTCGGTAAGTTGTCCTAATACTAAAGTTAAGAAGAGTGAAGCTTCTTGGTTAATTGAACCGCTAAAAACAGAACTATTAAAAATTAACTCTGAAGCTTTTTTGTATAAATCATTCAAAGCATTAGAATAAGTTTCAATTGCTGCTTCTTTTTGTTTAACTAAGTTAATAATTTCATCCTTTTGAGCAAAGAATGGGGTTAAATCAGTAAAGAAGTTAGTCAATTTGGTTTCAATTTCTGCTAGTTTAGCGTCAATTAAACTTTGCGCTTGATTACCTTCAAGATTGAGTAATTGTTTAAGTTTAGTTGCTTCTGCATTACCAAATTCAGCAATTTTGGTTTGACTAAAAGTATCACCCAAGTCAAAAATTGGGTTACCATCAGGACCATAGTGTTTAAAGTCATTGAAACCAACAGCATCTAATTGAGCTTGTTTTGTTTGTGCAAACAAGTTAAATTGTTCACTAAAGTAAGTATTAAATATTTTTTTGAACGATTCAATTTTTGTGTTGTCATTACCAGTTAAAACTTTTTTGTATTCCGTTAAGAACAATTTAGTTCTCATTAGGTTGTCGTAGTTTAATAAATAATTTTGAATTGCTGGAGTTTGACGTGACATTTCCGTGAATTTATCACTTACTTGCGTAGTTAACGATTCGAATTCACGCGCAAAGTCTTGGTTTTTGAGTGCTTCAAATTCTGCTTGTAAGTTGAAAATTTCTTTGAAAGTTTCACCAGAAGAACCATTAGTTTGATAGTCTGTTTGTACGGCTTGAATAACTGCGTAGAAAGCATTATAAAGGCTTTCAGACTCTGGGTTTTGTTGCGCAGTTTCTGGTAATTCGGTTGGAAGCCATGTTTGCAATTTAGCATCAATTGTGTCAATAGTTGCTTGGCTTGTGGTAATTTTGTTAAGTTGTGCAAGATATTGTACAAAATCAGTTTTCGCAGCATCATTAGCATAAAGTTGTGTTACTTTTGCATTATTTTGTGCCACTAAAGTCTCTAAACTTGTTTTCGTATCAGCTGCAGAATGATAAGCAACAAAAGGACTGAATTTAGTATAAGCATTAGCAAGACCGTCTAAAGTATCCAAAAATGCTGGAAGCACAAAATCAATAAGTTGTGACTCAGAAAATGGAATGAGGCGGTTTTCTCATTTTGGATCATTGCCTGTGACAAAAGTATCTGGATCTGTAACCACTTTAGCAAACAACTCAGCGCTATGTGCTAAACGAACTGCTGCTGAAGTTGTAGTTGCAGTTTTATATTCACTATCAGCAGGACTTTGTTTTGAACTTGAATCAAAGTTGAAAATATCAGTAAGAATGTTTAATAATAACGCAGGTTTGTGAGTTGTAGCTTCTGTAACACTTCATGGTGTGTCACTTGTTTGGTTGGCAGCAACTTGACCAACTTGTCAGTAGTCTTTATTATCCAAGGTGAGTGCATAATCTTTTTGTAAGAAACTTAAAACTTGACTACCAATACTGTAAAGAGCAACAAATCTAGAGAAGAAGCCATTCACAGAATTTTGTGCTGTAAGTTGAGTTTGTACAAATTTATAGTTAGCCAAAGCACTTTGGAATAAGTTTAATAAGGCGCCACTTTTAAGCTCTTCCATTAAAGTGTTGTAAACCTTGAATGTATTAAGGAAATATCTGTATGCAACCAATTTTTCTGAATTTTCTGGCTCACTGTCAAGGTTTGGGTTAGTTGCAACTCAGTAAGCAAATTTTTTGCTTACTTGTTGGTTCATAGTTACTAACTTGGTGAGTGTTGAAGGATCTTGTAAATTCGTGATAATAGCTTGCAAATTATTAAGAAAAATAGTTTCATACTTAAGAATGAAATCTTTATATGTAGTTTGTTCATTCACTTGCTCAAACAATTTGTTTGAACTATCAGCAAAAACATTTTTCAACTCTTCGCTTAGATTTGCACTTGTGCCTGAACCATCTTTTTTACCAGCGAAAATTGAAGTAAAGTTTTTATTATTTGCATTTTCAATTCATTGGTTGATGATTGTGGCATACGAAGCAATTGCACCCCCATCAATACCAGTAACATTTCTATTGCCGGCAGTCTTAAGATTTGCAAAAGCAGATTCAACTACAGCATTTTGTTGGTAAGTGATAGATTTTGTAAGTAACTCTGTTGCCTCGGCAGTACTAGCAACATTATGATTAGCAAACTTTGTGTAAGCTAATTGTGCGTTCGGCGCGAAAAAGACACCAAATTCACTAGTTGGTTGTACATATTGAATTTGTAAGAAAGCAGCAGCTTTTTGTGCACTTAAAGAATTGATTTCTGCTTCAATTTTAGCAGTCACTTGAGCTGCAAATTGAGTTTTTTTGCTTTCAAACGCAGCGCGCAAACTGTTGTATTTAGTCACAACTTCTTCACCGGTTGCATCACCAATAACATTTGCTAATTTAATAAGTGAATCAGTGAAAGTTTGCTCAAGTTTTTTAGTTTCAAGTTGAATTCTTAAGTTTTTATAGTCTTCAACAGTTGGCAATGAATTAACTAAACGCGTTTTGATACTTCGCAAGTTTTCTCTCAATGTTTCTAAATTAAAGACTGCATCATAAGTGTAAGAAGATCTTTCTAAAAACTGTGCTTTTCAAAGTTCAACTTTGGCCACATCAATTTTTGTTGTAAGTTCATTCTTGCTTGCATTTTTAATTTGACTGTAAAGATCACTTGCTGAAGTTGTGGTCATTTTAGTTTGAACTTCATTGTAAAGAGTTTCAATACCTTTACGTGCGACTGAATTGTCTGGAGCTTTTTGATTTCCATTAAGTGCTAAATTAACATAAGCTGCTAAAAATGATTCAGAACCATTGGTTAAGAATGAATTTTGCAGAAAATCTAGAATTTGTTCGCTCGCTTGTGCTTCAAAGGACTCTTCACCAGGTAATTTGTAACCTTCTGGGAGCGCAACAGCTGTTGAAGTACCGTTAGTCAAGTAATCTTTTAATAAATTGTAAGCTGATGTTGTTGAGGTTAAAGCAGTGAGATCATCATTAAATTGATTGATTTGAGTTTGAAGTTGAGCAATTTCTGCTGTAAGTTCACTGAGTTTTGTTTTCGATTCTTCAACTTTAAGTACATCAGTTTGTTCGCTTTTTTTCAACGAATCCAGTGGTTGGTCTTGAGCATTATTATAGAAATAGAATGCAGCTGTGGTATTTTTAGCGCCAAATAACGAAGTAGAACTTTTTTTGCGTAAAAAACCATTGAGATTTGCATAATCTCTTCAGTTTAAAGCGTTTTGTTTGCTAAGTTCTCGTAAAGTATCTAAAGAAATTAGATAGTTAGGTAAATCACCTAAGTCCACAGCATAGATAAAGTGATTGTTCTGGTCAACACTAACAAATCGTTTGTTATTCACGAACGGATCGAGCACTGCAAAAAGTTTGTTATATCAAGTAGTGTAAAATTTGTTGCTTTCAAGAACAAAATTTACCTTTTCTTGAAATTTAGCTGTATCCTCGAAACTTTCAGCAGCATATTCTGCGAATTTAGTTTCGTATGTTTTTACAAAATCTGTTTCAGCAAATTCAACTCTTAATTGCATAAGTTTAAAGAGTGAACGCGCTTTACTGAAATTGAAGAAAATTTTTTCAGCCAAGTTAAGAAAACGAATTTTTTCCGCTAATTTTGAATGGTTGTTTTCTGCGACAACCATTGTGTCATCAGCGTTTGGATCGTCTTCACCTTCAGCTTCTAAAAATTTCTTAAACTGTGCTGTTAATTCATCTAATTTTTCACTCGGAATACCAAATTTAGTTTGAACTAATTGCTCAGCAGTGTCAAATGATGTTTTTAAGGTTTTATAACGTTGGTCAGCAAATTCTCATGCAGAATTAATTTTTTCAAATGAAGCAAAATCTTTCGCAACATAAACCTTACGAGACCCTACTGTTGTCTTAACTTTGGTGCTTGAAATTAAATCAAACAAATTAAATGTTGTTCCATCTTGGAATCAAACTTTAAGGTATTTTTGTTCAAACTCATCCGTTTCAAGATTTGCAAATGTTGGTAATTCAACTGAAATAATAGTTTTTTCATCTAATTGCACAGTTTGTGGATCAATTTGTTTGAAGAAATTAAAATTACCACTAATTTCTGCATATTTTTTCAACTCAGCAGCTAAATTTTTGCGAGCTTCTTGTTCATCTTGTCCATGCGTAAGTAAGGCATATGTAAAACCATCATTTTCAAAATCTTGCTTAATGAGGTTTAATTCAGCTTTAGTGATGTCATTGAATGCTTGTTTTTCAAATTCATCTGTTCAATTTTGTAAACGAACAGCATAAACTTTTGCACCAACTAGTTCAGTGTAATCGTTTAAAGTTCTAAATCTATTACTTTGATTTATGTTTTGTGCACTATTGATTTCTTTAGCGTTTTGAAGTAAGTGGGTGAGTTCTTCAGAAGTTAAATATTGTGCATTTACAAGTGAAGTTAAAGAATCTACGGCATTGTTTTTTCCTGCAGTAGTTGAATAAATTGGTAAAGAACCAAAAAAGGCATCAGGATAAAATTTGATTACTGTTGTCTCTTTGTTAGTATCTTTGTGTGAACCAAGGATTATGCTAGAACCGTTTTGGTCAACTCCACGTACAATTGAGAAATTTTTCAGTGTAATAATTTCTGGACCTCAAGAAACATTTTTCATAAACCATTGAGTAAATTTGAAAAATTCAGATGGTGAAACAGCTTCAACATAATCATTGAAGAAATTAAAAGTTCCGTATGCAATATTGAGAGAAGGTAATTCGCGGTTTGTTTCAAAATAATCAAGAAGAAACTGATCTACATCAGCACTTGTTTCTTGACCATTGATTGTGTAAATAACTTTGTCTTCTTTTGTATCGTAAAGAGCAACTTCTCGTAAGTGGTCACCACTCATAAATTTTGTTGTCACATCTTTTTCAATATCTGAAACAAAGCGATTAATTAAAGCATCTCCTTGAACTGGATTAACCTTTCCTAACTTTTGATCTGATTTTGAAGCTGAAGCAAAAACTCCACCTATCGTCGTTCCTACTCCAGCTATTAACAACCCTGCGGATATGACATACTTTGGTCAAACTAGGGTTTTGAAATTAAATTTTAGTTTACTCATAGTAGCTTTCCCCTATTTAGTTTCTTGGATTTAACAATCAACACTTTTCTAAATCGAATTCTGGCAAAATTCTTAGAAATAAAAAAGTGCTTCAAGCAGTACTTTTTAAATTTCAAATTCGCAAATAAATCGCTATAACCTTTAAAACAAAATTGCTGCCAGACTGAAAAATATATATCGTTTAATTACAAATTCTAATATATATTAGAATGCTTAAATTATATATATAAATGCCTATATGTTTTGTGTTTATGCACAAACTAAGAAATTTTTTTCAATTTTTTGATTTTTTAAATTTTTGTTTCAAAGAAAAAGTTAACTTCAAGAAATACTGATTTTAAAACTAATTTTTTAGATATAGCTATGTTATAGAGTTATCTGTCAAATCATAGTTTTAAATGAATTTTTGGATTTTTATCATCTTTACGTATTAAATTAAGCGTATATCGCTTTCTTATAGTTTGATTCGTAAAATTAGTTTTAAATAAAATGAATTAACTTGCATTGAATTGTTTTTGCACAATTAAAATGCTTTTACCATTATAGTTTTCACCATAAAGATTATCTTGAGCTTTGGTAACTTTGACAGGCGCTTGGTCAAATGTTTTGCCATTTTCGCTCACACTCTCCACATCACCTAAATCCACTTCATAGGCAAAAGTTCCTTGTGCATCAGAAGCAAAGTATAGATAGTAAGTTGAACCTGGATTAAGTAATCTATCTTTGTAATTACTCATCACCGCATAGTTAGAAACTCAGGCTGTAAAACCAGTTCCTTTGTGCTTACCATTTAAATCTGTATATGCATATTCTTCATCTGCTAAACGGTGGCGTGCTGCAGAATCGAGCTCATTGTTAGCTTTTTGTGTCTTGTAATAGAACAAATTATCAGTGTTTTCAGTTGTCACTGGCAGCGTTTTGACTTCACCAGTTTTAAGATCTTTGAAGGCTAAATATTTAATTTTGTCCTTCATATCATTTGGCACATAACCAAACATTGCCACAGCATCTAAGTCCAGATTTCTTCAAATTTTAGTTAAATTACGACGACCAATTCCTTGAGCTTGCAAGTAATATTGCCAGTAAGCTGTCACAAGATTAGTAACTTTTTCGCCTTTTAAATCTTTAATTCTGATGGTGTGATCTTCGACTGGTTGCCCTTGATCATCATAAAGTAAAAAGTCTGTAATTTCACGATATCAACGGTCTTTATACCAAGCATTATTATCGGTTTTGATTTGACCAAAATAACTACTACTTAGTCTTGCCGGCATAAAATCACTTGCTTGCGAAAACATCACTGTATCGGTATATTTGCTGTAGTTGTAACTATAAACTTTGTTTTCGTCTTCGTAAGCTTTAGTGTAATTTATCAAAGTATCCATAATATTTTTTGTTGTGTAAGAACGTTCTAACTCGACAAATTTTTCTTTTCACACTGCTGCTTTTTCACCATTAATTACATAAGTGCTGCCAAGCAAACTTTCTGAAGCAGTACCAATTGCAGTTGGTAAATGAGTAAAGTTTTTAGTCACCGGTGAATAAGTAATTTGTAAATTATCACGGTTAATGGTTTCGGCTCAATTTCAAGCGTAATCGCTAAAAAGTTGATTGAACTCACGGTATGTTTTCGAGTAATACAAGCTTTCAATGAATGGATCTGGTTTGTCTCTGACGAAACCACTTAATTGTGAAAAGTAAGCTTCCGCATATCAAAGTAGTGGTAACTGTGTTGCAAAACTTCTGTGATTTTTTTCTCATTTTCAGAAATTCCATCTAATCATTGGTGCAACAATAGTTTTGTTGCTATTGTTAATTAAGACATCTAAGAAGGTAATGTTTCTTGGAATCAAACCATCAATTCAGTCTTTTAAGTATTCTTTGTTGTAAGGTTCATCACCTTCATAATTTAGGGAATGCATTAATTGTTTGTAATGAGCTAGTAACTCATCACTCCAGGTAATTGGTGTTTCCTTGTTTTGAGTTGCAAAAATGTCAAAATCAAGTTTGTAATCATCTAACCCGAAGTTTTTATCAAAAATTCACTGTATATGTTGAAATGCTGGTTCACGCAATTGTTGCATTGTATAAGCTGTGTGTACCAAAGCCAATGGACTGCGAAGGAAACGATACATAAATTCGTTAGCAAGCAATTGTGTTTGTTCGGTTTCATCTTGTGCATCAAGAATCGCTTGCATTTGTGTGCGTTTTTCAGGACTAATGTCACCACTTTCCACTCAGAATTTAATTCCTTTGAAGAATAAGTCTCTGTTTCACTTAGTGTTGACATACGCTACATCCCAGTCAATTCTGCGTTTTTCTTCATTTAGTTTTGTTTTACTTAAGTCGACTTTAACAAAACTTAAGAACGCATCTGTTTTACTAAATTCTAACTCAGCGCCATACTTGCCATTGACACCAAAAGCTTCAAAAAGACTTAGTTCGTAATTTTCAGTGAGTGCAGCTAAATTAACTTTAGCTGTGGTAGCCCCACCTAACAAACTAGGATTGTTAAGGTCTAATTTGTAATTATTACCTTCATTATCCAATGCGAAAAAGACTTGTGGTTTAGTTGACACGCCGCCAAAAGCCGTCATTATTGATTGCAATGGTGAAATTACGTTTTTTAAGCCCAAAATGCGTGGACTGCTGACTTCTTCAGTCATTGCATAATTGATCTCATAATCAGCTCTTGTTAAAACTTGGTGTAAACGCTGTAACACATTTTCCGATAAGTTGTTTGAGTTTAAGGTGTTAGTAATAACGATGTGTTCGTCACGCGTACGACCTAATTTTGAATTTCACAACGCTAAGGCTTGTGAACCATCTTGGTACATCAAAATTTGTTCTGGGTCGCCAAGTGACTCAACTACTTCTTCGGGTAGTGCTGGTGCCGCACCGATTCGAAGGCCTTCTCCTTTAGAAGTGTCTAAAGCTAACGCAAAGGCACTGAAAAGTTTTTGTAAAGTTGAATAATCATTTGACAAGTTCGTTGAATCAAAACTTGCTTGGTAACTGTTAGCAACTCAATATGAACGAGCGTTGTTCATAAATAATGGGTTTTTTGGTCCGTTAATTTCACCTTTGTCGTCGACAATGTTGCCATCAGCATCAATGTTATAACTGCCACCGCTAGCAGCAGCAAGCGTTGATCATTCATTTGATGAAGCTTTAAAGTAATCACGAAAACCTGTGCGCGTACGATTTAGCACATAGTTAAAGTAAGCTTTTCAACTCATTGCGTAGTGTGCGGGCACTAATTTATCGTCAAAGTGAAAATCAATTCATTCACCAAAAGGAAAGTCTTGCAAAATGTTTAATTCCTTTGTCACATCAACTTTAGCTGAACTATGATTGCGGTCTCAACCATAAGTGCTAACTTCTGATGGCACAAATGCCTGAATTGAAGCAACAAGTTGGTTAACCAAATTATTGTAGTACTCAATATCTTTTAGATCGGTTAGTTCCACGTTAAGTGGTAACTTTACTGCATCCGTACCATCTGCATTTTTAATTAAAACTTTTGTAAATTTTTTGCGTTTAATGTAGCCTGTGTTTTCATAGACATCTTGGAATTTTATGTCTGCACCATTAACATACTCTCCTTCGACTACATTTGGCACTAAGTCACCGGTTGGAGTGTAACTAAAGGTAATTGGGTTACCGGCTTTGTCAGTAAGGTTGAGATTTTTGTTTTCAACACTTGCAATTTCAAAAACTTCCTCACCATTCTCTTTTTTCTGCAAGATTTTAATTAAACCTTTAAATTTCGATGGATTAAGAGTAGCAGAATTAGGATCTAAAGTGTTCAAAAGTCACAAGTCTGAAATGCGAAGATATTTAGCATCATCACCGGTTAAATTATTTTCTTGTCTGCGTGCTTCAACAGCAGCAAGAAATGAATCATAATGTTGACCAAACCGACGTTTTTTGTTACTAAAGGCTGCTTGAATATCATAAACACCATCTTCAGTGCCAAAAACATCACGTGGGTCTTCGTAAACAAATTCAAGTTCACCATTTTCATTACGTCTTGGTAATTTTCATTTTGGATATTCGCCATACGCACTATCATACCCTTGATTTTCTTTGTTAAAGTCAAGCAAAATATTATTATCAAAATCAAGATTACTTCTAGCTTGTAGGTATAAACGTAAATTGTCTGCGTTGTTGTAAGCAGTAAGCTGAGGTTGCGAACCTGGCATCAGTGCGCTTACTAAAAGTGGCTTAGTTCCTTTGTTGCCAAGATCTTGTGCACCATTTAAGGTAATATGGTGACCATATTCGTGCGCACTAACAAAAGTTAAAAAGTCAGCTGATAAACCTTTGAATGAAGGATCAGACACCTTAAGTACACTTCAAAGTCCAATTCTCGAATTTGCAGTTCAACCTAAGTAACTACCTTCTTGAATTTCATAACGATAAACACCATCAGCGTTTAAAGTTTTTACTAAGTGCGGACCATTTTGTCACTCAGCAGCATAAGGGAATTGTTCCTTGATTTTATTGAGTAAACCTGGATAAGCCTCAAGGTAAACTGAATAAAGTTTTTCTCTTTCTCCTTTTTGATTAAAAGTAAAACCAGTTTCTTGAATTACATAAGGATTAATAATTCTTTCGTAACCTAATTCTTTAAAGAATTCATCGATTTTTAGTGCTATGTCAGCTTTAACGTTTGCGTCGAATTCAACTATTTTATAGCCATCTGTGTAACCTTGATTTACAAAATTAAGCGTTTCATCTTTTGAAATTTCGCGCAAGAAAACAGTTAATTTTTGGCCTTCTTTGGCAAATTTTACGACATTAACTTCTTTAATTTTGGCAAGAATTTCTTCTTTATTATCTTCTGTTGCAATACCAGCATTTTGTAGTTTATTAATCAGAATAAGCGGACTTTTAGCAAAGAAAAATTTATCTGGATTATCAAAATTGATAATATTGCCTTCTTTACGCAACATTTTGGCATCTTTTGTTTCGTCAATAATTTTGTCACGCAAAATTTGGTAAAGTGATTTAGTGCTGCTTTCACGATTTAATCTTGTATCCAAAGTTGTATTCAACAAATCTTCATAAGATGTGGTGTAACCAAAAATATCATCTATGGTTTTTTGAATTTCAACTGGTGTTTGAGCTAACTCATCTTTATATTTTGACCAAGGACTTGGTTTACTTAACTCATTACTATTAAAAGTATCTTCGAATTTTTGTAAATAACCTAATGCTGTTGAAGCCAAATTACTTACAACATTATTTGTTGGTCCCTCAAGATCTGGATAAATAAGAGCTCTTGAATGTAAAGCATCATTAGCATTTGCTAAAGAATTGATAAAGAAGTCGTTTTCAAGAGTTGATTTAAAGAAGAAATGTTGAAATAAAGTTTCTTTGTTTTGATCGAAAAGAGTTTGCAAAGTTGTCTTGGCGCTATCAACTTCTGCTGTGTTTTTGCTGTTTTGAATAATTTCGCTTAATTTTTTTGCTTGATTAATAATTAAATTTACGTTAGCAAAAGAATCAGTAGCCTGTGTAGCGAACAACGGATATACAAGTGGCGCAATCACACCAAAAAGTGTTCTAGAAATGTTAAATGAAAGTGATAGGGGATTAGTGATTCGTAAATCTAGTTCACCATCTTCATTAAATTGAAGTAAACTAAGTTCACCAAATAACTGAGTTAAAGTATCAATATATTTTACGTATGTACCTATATCATTGTTTGATTCGTTTAATTTATTATTTCATTTGGTTTTCAAACTATTGATGTCGAGATCTCAATTTAATAATTTTTGTTTATTATCTGCAAGCTTATTTGTAGCATTTTCTACTTTTACTAACTGATCGCTTAAAGCGCTTAAAAAGTTTGAAATATTAGCATTTTCAATATCAGATAAGTTTGGATCTTGGCGTAATAATTCTAATGTTTGATTATAAATTTGCTTGAGTTCAGTTAAGTAAAGATCAATTTTTGATTCAGCATTTTTGTAAGCATCAATGATTTCTTGTTTCTTTGCAAAGAAATTAGTTAACGGTGCAAAAATATTAGCTATTTTGTCATCAAGTTCAGCTATTTTTGCACTGATTTTTGTTTTTCCGGCATCACTTAAATTATATGCATCGGCGAAACCAAAATAAGAGTAAGCAAAATGTTCGTAAGAGTCTTCATTAGGCAAGTCGAATAAATCACTGTATTGAGTAATTAAAGTTTGCGCAAACTGATTGATTTTGGTTTGGTCAAAAGTATCACCTAAATTAATTAAGTGATTTCCTTGACTATCTTTAAGGTCAAAATATTTAAGTCCGCTTTGTCTAAATTTATCAAAATTA
Organism: Mycoplasmopsis columbinasalis; assembly: GCF_900660705.1. Classification (NCBI taxonomy): domain Bacteria; kingdom Bacillati; phylum Mycoplasmatota; order Mycoplasmoidales; family Metamycoplasmataceae; genus Mycoplasmopsis; species Mycoplasmopsis columbinasalis. The sequence continues at coordinate 506,443 of NZ_LR215043.1, read as the reverse complement.
TTTTGTTTTAGTACATTTGAGGAACCATCAATAAATCATTTAAGAAAAGTTTTAATTCCAACTGCACCATAAGGAAAAGCATCTTCATCACTTGCTGTTTTAACTTTTTCAAAATTTACCAAAATTTGTTGTAAAAACGTTTTGCTTTTTTGTAAATTATTAAGATTTGATAATTGTTGATTAACAAATTCGATATCTTGTTTTCAAAGATCTAATTTTTGGTCGATTTCAATTTTGACATTTTCCACGTCGAGATGTTTTTGGTCGGTTAATAATGCATCATACTGAGTTTTGAATTCGAAAATTTTGTTAACAGTCGGATTACTTCTGGTTTCATTTACCATTGCCGCTGTTGCATTAAAAATTTCTGTCGCAAGTCCTGATTCATTGATTGCTGGACGAGTTTCAATAAAACCTAAAGGTAATCAAGCCTCAATATTCGCACTTGCTTGATCAATCAATTTTTGTGCTTCTTGAGCTGTTTTGAAAGATTTAACAAAATTTTGGAAGGCGATTTTTGCTTCCTCATTGTTAACTAAATTTGTAAATAGAACATTATTGTTTGTGATAGTTGTATTCAAAATATCAATTACATCATTAACAGCTTTGAAATTTTGGTACTCACTACCATCTTTACCAAAGACAGGATCAATGGTTTTGGTGAAGTACTCAAAATAATCATTACTTGCAAGACGGCGGAACGATTCGCCGGGTAATGGCATTCAAGCGCTCTTTCAAGGTGAGAAAACATCACCTTGAATAAATGAATCAGGTTGAGTAATTAATCTAATAAATTCAGTGGTACTAAAAGCAAACCTAATAATTGGCGAATCAGTAGTAGCAGTTGCAATTGCTTCATCAGTTAACGGTGTGTTTTCATCAAATTTTTCCACTTGCGCAAGCAAGTCGAAAAGGTATTCGTTAGTAGAATCTGCTACTGCTCATTCTTGGTCATCTTGAGCGGAAGTACCAATGCCTTTAATCAAATAAACACCAGTAAGTGGTAAACCAGAATTACCAGTAACTGTACGTGTGCTTAAAATTGCTGAAACTTTTTTACCAATAATATAAAGTGTCGAAATAATTGAGAAAAGACCTGAAGTACTCTGTTGACGCGCAACCTGAGCTTTTAAAAATTGATATTCATTGTAAGCTGCTTCTAAAGTTTCCACTAACCTGTATTAAAGTATTTAGAAAGTTCATTGAAAGCAAGAATAGTGTTTAAAAATAAGTTTGATTTCCGAATTTCATCTTCGGTATAAGCAGTTGGATCTGGATGTTTAGTTTTGAAAAATTCGTATTTCTTACTTAAACGAGCAATAACTTTTTCGAGCTTTGTTTTAAAGTTTGCCTCTTTTAACGCTCTTAACATTGCGCTAAAGTTATTAAGAAAAATTTGTTCAAAAGTATTGAAAAATGTTAAGTAAGTTGCGTTTTCTCCACCAACAGCATCATCAATAACTGTGTTTCCTGAACTGTCTTTAAAGATGTTTTTAAATTCTGCACTAACATCAGCAGCTTTCTTTTTATTTTTGCTTGCTGGATTAGCTGCTTCCCTGTCACCACCAGCAAGTAAAGTAAGAATACTTTTCCGATTTGCGTCGTGTGCTCACTCGTCTAGTAATGAAATTGTGGTGCGACCTAAACTAACTTTTTCATCTTGTGAAAAAATAAACTTGTCTCTTGCTTGGTCAAAATCAACATTTTGAGCATAAATTGCAATTTTGTCAAAGAAAGCTTTAATTTGTGCTTCGGTTTCCAATGTTTCATTAACAAAATTTTTATAATAATCACTTAATTTGTGGTCATAAAAAACACCAAAAGAGTTAGCTTGATATTGTTGTCCAATTGAATTCAACAAAATTGTTTTCGAAATTGTAGTTTTTAAGATTTGCGCATCTAATTTTGCTTTCTGTTCACTTACTAACGCGTTTTTCTTTGTGTTGTAAGTATTGATTAAAGTGCGGTATGCGCTTAAAAATTCTTCATTATTCAAATTAAGGACATTCGAAACTAAGTTTCAAACAATACGTTTGAAACGTAAATCAATAGTTTTTTCTGCTAATTCAACTTGTAAATCGTTAAATTTAGTAATTTTTGTGCTTAGTTGGTTAGCTAATCTCTTTTTCAAAGCATCAAAATTATTAAAAAGACCAACTAAATTACTATATTGCTCTCAAGTAAAACCTGTTTGCTTGAAAAAGTTCAAAAGGTTCGAAACATATGCAATGTATGCTGCACTAGTGGCCTTGTCTTGACCAGGTTGCACAAGCGTAGCAGGATCTACATCAACTAAAGCGTCATAAATATTTTTAGCATTGGCATCTATAATTGCATTTGCTTTGGCCAAAATACCTCTAAGACCTAAGTTTTCATTTGAATTGGCTGGTGGATTTTGATTACCTTCCAAAATGTAATTAATAAATAACTCTAAATATGAGTTGGTTTGATTTTCTGGTCTTAGATATGAAAACTCTAAAAATGCTTTTAGTTCGCCATTAGACTCAATTGAACCATCAAATTTTTCGTGACCAGGCAATTTGAAATTGAAAGGTAATGGGGTTACATCTTGAGTAGCATAAACAGAATTTAAAATAGTTCAAGCTGATAAATTCTCTCCATTTACTTCGTCTTTAAAAAGAGAACTATTTAAGTTAGTAATTTCAGTTTGAATGGCATTGGTACGAGCTTCGAGCGCGTGAATTTCATTGATTAAAACTTCTTGATCAATTTCACTTGACGTGGTGTTATCTTTTAGTGAATCAAGTGGTTGTTCATCGGTGTTGTTATAAAAGAAAAATTTAGTTGCTGTATTTTCTTTAGCAACGCCATTAACTATATTTTCGCTGACTTTTTTGCGTAAAAAACCATTGAGATTCGCAAAATCTCTTCAGTTAATTCTATGTTCATTGGTTTTCTTAGTTAATGTATTTAGTGTAATTAAATAATTTGGTAAGTCGCCTAAATCAACATTGTAAATAAAACGATTAGTTAAGTTTTGGCGTTCAACTACTTTGCCATCAATTTGACCATCAACAAGTAGAGCTAAGTCATTTCAATATTTTGTATAAATTTCATTGATTTTGGTGGTAAATTCACTTTTACGAACATCAAGATCACGTCTTTCAGTACTTTCGTTAAGTAATGCTTGTTCTTGTGTGTTGTAAGTTTGAACAAAAGTTTCTGCCTTAAATGCCTCAATTAATTGATAGGCTGAAAATAATAATTTAGCTTTATGTGTACTGAATAAAGCTTCTTTGGCAAATCTTAAAAATCTAATTCTTTCTGCTGTTTTTGAATAGTCGTTTTCGGCTGGCTCTTGACTTTCATCAACTTTTGTATCATCAATGCCTTCTGTGTTTTGATAAATGGCAAATTTTTCATTTAACTGTGCTAACAATTCAGCATTAACTTTGAGTTTGTTGGCAACAGTTTCAAGTGCTTGGTTGTAAGTGGTTGTTAAAACACGAAAACGATCACGCGCGCTGTCGAAAGCTAATTTTAGATATTCGTGCGAACTACTGTTATAACGCACAATTCTTGCCACATTATCGTCTGTGGTGGTTTCATACCATGTGTTTGAAATTAAATCAAAAAGACGGAATGAAGAACCATCTTGGAAGAAAATCTTTAGATAATCGCGCACAATTCCTTGTTTTGTAATACTTGAAAGAAAAGTTGTGGAAACACTAAAAATACTTTTTTCTTCTAATTTAACAGTGTTAATATCAATTAAATCAAAGAGATTATATTTGTCATCGGCAACATATTTTACGAATTGCGATTGCAAGTTTGCTCTTGCTTGGTCTTCGGTGTCACCATCAATTAACAATAAATAAACATAACCATCGTTAGCAAAATCCTGTTTGATTTGTTCAACCATTGCTTGCGAAACGGTGTTAATCAATTTATCTTCAAGTTTAGTTGTTCAATCTTGCACTTTAACTGCTCAAACTTTAGTGCCAATTAATTCTTTGTAGTTAGCAATTGTTCTAAAACTTAAGTCAAGATTTCGTTCGTCAGTAAAACCTTTAGCAACATTAGCATAAGAGTTATAGTCATTAATTTTAGATAAAAATTCCTGCAATTGTGTTGCAGTTAATTCGTTTTTGTTTAGTTTGTAAGTGAGAGAATCTCTGTGGTTGTTCGGACCATCATTTGTTGAATAAATTGGAAGCGAACCAAAAAATGCGTCAACAAAAAATGAAATCGAAGTAATTTCTTTATTCTTTTCTTCGTGTTGTCCAAGTAAAATTGCATTTCCATTGTGTTCTACACCACGTACAAGTGAAAAGCTTTTAAGAGTAATAATTTCTGGTCCTCAAGAAACATTTTGCATAAATCATTGAGTAAATTTGAAAAATTCAGCTGCTGAAATAGATTCAATATAATCATTGAAAAAGTTAAAAGTACCATATGAAATTTGAAACGAAGGCAATTCACGATTTGCTTCAAAATAGTCTGCAAGATAAGTGTCTACGTCAACCGATTTGTTTTCACCATTAATTGTGTAATTAATTTTGTCATTTTTGAAATCATAACTAGCTACTTCGGAAAGATGATCTTTAGTAACAATTTTCGCAACAACATCGGTTTCAATATTTGAAACAAATCGATTAATTAATGCTTCAGGCGCAACTGGGTTTGTTTTACCAGTTTTTTCGTCAGACTTACTTGCGTGTAAATAAACAGCACTAAGTGCTGTCGCGACCCCTGCGGCTAAAATTCCGGCCGAAAGCACATATTTTGGTCACACTAAAGTTTTAAAATTGAATTTTTTCATTATTACTCCTTGTATGTTTTGTAAGCACAATAAATAAAAAAGTACTTAAACAAGCACTCTTTTATAAAATTTTGGACCACAAACAATATCAAAAATCTAAAAAGAATGGTTTTTGCAAATATTATATATAAATATGATTCTGATTTAGATACTGATATATAAATACTAATGTGTTTTAGTGTTTTGGTAACTTAATGTGGCAGTAACCACTAGGATTTTTGTCTAAATAATCTTGATGATATTCTTCGGCTGGATAAAAATTTAACAATGGTAAAACTTCAGTGGTTAGCGGTTTACTATAATTGTGTGCTAATTTTTCAAGATGATTTTTGATTATTAATTCATCGTTTGCATCTATAAAATAGACACCATTGCGATATTGGACACCAACATCTGGTCCTTGTTTATTTAATTCTGTTGGATTAATAACATCAAATAAACTAGTAATTAAAGTTTCGATAGAAGTAACATTTGAGTCATAGACAACTTCAACCGCTTCACTAGCAATAGATTTGCCATCACAAACATCTTTATAAGTTGGATTTGGAATGTTTGAATTTGCATAACCAACAATAGTTTTTACCACACCTGTTTGTAATTTTAAAAAAGCTTGCACACCTCAAAAACAACCGCCTGCTAAATAAATTTTTTTGTTCATTTTTACCTTTCTTTTTTATATATCTCTATTTTATAGATATATTAGAAAAATTAAATTTTTGGACGACGCGCAAAAATATATTTTATGCTCGTACCTAAAGCACTTCATTTTTGTTCATAGCCTGTCATAATGTTATCTTTTGCATATGCCGAATTATGCAAATCAGTACCATTTGCTAAAATTTTTCACCCATTCGCTTGCAAACTTTCAAGTGAAAAATGATACAACTTCTCATTATCACTCTTAAATTTAAACAAGGAATCATCACTCATTAATGTTTGATATAAACTTAAAAAATTCTTATGTGTAAGTCTTCTTCGTTCGTGTCTTGCTTTTGGTCAAGGATCGCTAAAAGTAAGTCAAAGTGTATTAAGCTTACCACTAAAAATTGTTGACAAATTCACTGCACCGTCAATAACTAAAAAGAAATTTTGCAAATTATATTCTTGTGCTTTTTTAAGTGTTTTAGCCGCAACAGTTCAATATTTTTCTAAGCCGTAAAATTTTAATTCTGGATGTAATCTTGCTAATTCAACTATCATTTCGCCTTTGCCCATTCCAACTTCTACCACACAGTGGTTATCTAAATCAATAGGATAAACTGTTGGGTTAATATAATAAGGCGATTTTTTAATTCGTTCTTCGGCCGTTTTGTCAAATCTTAAACGCATAGCTTTATTTTATCATCGAAACAAACAAAAATACTTTAGCAAATAAAAGTTTTAGTGCTAAAATATTATGCAAACTAGAGGAGGAAATATGGATTTTAACTTTGACGAAATTTTAGATTCACTCCAAAATAAAACAAAAAAGAACGATGACGAAGACGACATTTTAAAAAAATACGGTAAAAATTTAACTGATATGGCAGCTCGTAACGAGCTTGATCCAGTCATTAACCGTGACGACGAAATCAGAAGAATGATTAGAATTCTTAGTCGTAAAACCAAAAACAACCCTGTTTTAGTAGGCGAGCCTGGCGTGGGAAAAACAGCAATTGTTGAGGGTTTAGCTCGCAAAATTGTTGAAGGACAAGTACCTGAAAATCTTAAAAATAAAGATGTTATCGAATTGGATCTTGCAAGCATGATTGCTGGTGCTTCTTACCAAGGACAATTCGAAAAAAGAATTAAAGATGTTCTAAAAAGAATAGAAGATGCCAACGGCGACATTATTGTTTTTATTGACGAAGTACATATGTTAGTTGGAACTGGCAAAACTGGTGCTGATAACGGAATGGACGTAGCTAACATTTTAAAACCAATGATGGCACGAGGTAAATTGCATTTAATTGGTGCCACAACTTTTGACGAATATCGCAAATATATCGAAAAAGACGCCGCACTCGAACGAAGAATGCAAAAAATTGATATTTTTGAACCTTCTGTAGAAGATACGATCACCATTCTACGTGGTATTAAGGAACGTTTCGAAAATTATCACAATGTCAAAATTCAAGATGACGCTTTAGTGGCAGCCGCTAACCTTTCATCAAGGTATATTTCTGACAGATTTTTACCTGACAAAGCAATTGACTTAGTTGACGAAGCAGCAGCTACTATCAAAACGGAAATTAATTTTCAACCAGAAGAACTAGAAAGAGCAAAACAAAATTTAGCTAAGCTTAAGATGGAAAAAATCGCTTTATCAAACGAAGATAAGGTTAAACACGCACTTCGACTTAGTCAAATAGAGACTGAAATTCAAGCTGCTGAAAAGAAAATTAACGCTTTACAACAACAATGAGATCAAGAAAAGAATCGTCTCAATTACGTTTCACAATTGCGTAGTACTTTAGATAATTTGCAACACGCTCTCACTTTGGCGCAAAGCGAAGCTGAATATGAAAAAGCCGCAAAATTAATGTACATTGAAATTCCGAAAGTTGAAAAAGAAATTTCACAAAAAACTGCTGAAATCAACGCTGCAACTAATTCGCTTATTAAAGACTCAGTTACTCCTGAAGAAATTGCTTCAATTGTTTCAAAATGAACTAACATTCCTGTTAACAAATTATTAGAAGGCGAACGACAAAAATTATTAGCACTTGAAAGTGCACTCAAAAACAAAATCAAAGGACAAGACGCTGCTATTAAAGCAGTGGTGCAAGCTGTTTTACGTGCAAAGGCCAACATTAACGATCCGAATCGCGCACTTGCTTCCTTTTTATTTGTTGGACCTACTGGTGTGGGTAAAACTGAACTCGCAAAAGTGTTAGCTAGTGAACTTTTTGATGATGAAAAACAAATCATTAGACTTGACATGTCTGAATATATGGAAAAACACTCAGTTTCCAAAATCATCGGTGCTCCTCCAGGATACATTGGTTTTGATTCAACTCACTCATTAACTGACGAAATTCGCAAGAGACCTTATTCGATCTTGTTGCTTGATGAAATTGAAAAAGCTCACCCGGAAGTTCTCAATGTCTTGCTCCAACTTTTGGACAACGGTTCACTTACTGACTCAAAAGGTAGAGCAATTAATTGCCGCAATTTAATAGTCATAATGACTTCTAATTTAGCTGCTCAACAAATTCTTGAAAACAATATTGATGTAAGTGAAATTAAAGACATTTTATTGCAAAAATTAACACCAGAATTTATTAATCGTATTGACGAAATTGTTAAATTCTCTGCGCTTGACGACGAAGCGATTAAAGAAATCACTCGCATTGAACTTGAAAAACTTGCTCAAAGAGTATTGGATTCAAAACAAATTGCACTCAAATTTACTGATAAAACTATTGATTTTGTGGCAAAAGCTGGGTTTGACCAAGCATTTGGTGCACGCCCAATCAAAAGATATATTCAAAATCATCTTGAATACTTGTTAGCGCGCAAAATTATTGACCAGTCGATGGTGCCTGACAAAACCTACCAAGTTGATTTGTTAATGGGAAATTTCACCATTAAAGAAATTAACAAATAAACTTCAATGTGAACGTTATCACGTTCACATTTTTTTATTCTTTTCTGTTACTGATTCAATACTTTTGTCAATAAAATAAGCTTTTTATAATATAATTGCACAGCAATTACAAATTGCCTCTAACTAGTGGGAGAGAAATTTAAGTATCGCTAGTACCACATTATCGAAAGGATAACAAAACATGGCAAAGTCAAAAGCTGATATTGTTCGTGTTCGTAAGTTGCAATTTTTAGCTGGTCAAGCTAAACCAGGACCTGCACTTGCAGGTGTTGGTATTAACATGCCAGGCTTTACAAGAGCATTTAACGATGCAACAAAAGACAGAAACAGTGAACCTGTTCCTGTAGAAATTACAGTATATAAAAACAAATCATTCGACTTCAAATTATTTACTGCACCTGCAAGTTTCAAACTTAAGCAAGCAGCTAAGATTCAAAGCGGTTCAGCAAAATCAAAAACAACTAAAGTTGCTTCAATTACAGTTGACCAACTTAAAGAAATTGCTGAATACAAATTACCAGATTTAAGTACCGATAACATTGAAAGCGCTATGAAAACCATCGCTGGTACAGCTCGTCAAATGGGAATTACAATCGAAGGTTGAGACGGAGATAAATAATGGCTAGAAGATTAGGTAAAAAAATCAAAGCAGCTCGTGAATCATTTGACAGAACAGTTGCTTACGATCTTAAAGAAGCATTAGAATTAGTCAAAAGAACTTCATACAGTAAATTTGATGGCTCAGTAGAATTGGTATTTAAATTAAATCTTGATGTTAGAAAAGCTGACCAACAACTTCGTGGTGCAGTCTTACTTCCAAATGGAACTGGTAAAAGTGTAAGAGTATTAGTTGTTACTAACAACCCTGAAAAACAAAAACTTGCCAAAGCAACTGGTGCTGACCAAGTTGTGGACGGTCTTGAACTTGAAGGTAAAATTAAAGAAGATAACTTTGATTTTGATGTTATGGTTGCTGACCCAGCAATGATGCCACTTTTAGGAAAATACGGTAAAAAACTTGGACCTAAAGGTCTTATGCCAAACCCTAAAACCGGTACAGTTACTCCAACACCTGAAAAAGCTGTTGAAGAACTTAAAAAAGGTAAAGCAAACTATCGTACAGATAAAGCAGGTATTGTTCACACCATGATTGGTAAAGTAAGCATGGATCTTGACAAACTTGTTGAAAATGCAAATACTGTAATTAACTTAATTAAAAAACTTAAACCAGCAGCAGTAAAAGGTACATACATTCAAAACGTTGTTGTAACTGCTACAATGGCTCCTGGTGTAAAAGTAAAATTAGGTAACTAAGAAACTAAATTAGGACAAGAAAACAAATTCTTGTCTTTTTATTTTTTTTGTAATTATCCAAAGAAAATTCTTAACTAAAAAAGCATAGAAATAATTTGAAAATGAAATCAAAATAAAAACCAACTTTAAGTTGGTCAATTAAAAAGTGCCTAATGGTTCTTATTTAGAAAAACAAATCATTATGTCAATTATTAAATAAATAAAAAATCAAAATTTTATTGAGGCCCCGTTTGTATATTAGTTGTGCTTTATAAAAAATAAAAACTTATATTAGTAAAAGGAAATAAAAAAAGCACCGCCCTATTTTCACATCTCTGCTATCGTCGGCACTAGAGGGCTTAACTACTGAGTTCGGAATGGGGTCAGGTGATAACCTCTGCTATAGGCACTTGTGGAATATATTATAGCACCTTTAAATTTACCACCAAGAAAAAAATTAAATTTTTTTAGTAAATTTTTGTACATAGTTTTTGAAGTCATCAATTTTTAAGTCATTACTATGATCTAAAGTCAAAAGGATAATTTTCAGCATTACATAAAAACGGTTTTCTAAATCAGTTGGAATCTCTTCTGGAAAGCCGCTATCTCAAGTTAAAGCAGCTAATTCACCTGCAAGAATTAAAATCGCATTATACTTAGCCTTGGCGAAAAGTTTACACATAAAGCTGTACAAAGACTTTAAATAAGTTTGAAAAGAAATTTTTTTAATTTTACTTGATTGTGTTAAGGAAGATGCGGAAAAGCACATTTGCGTTGGTTCATAATTCGAAACATCTTCAGTTAGTATACGTTCAAATTCTAGATAAGTGAATTTTGGCGCTTTGTGTTTCTTTCAGTCAATGAACTTTTCAATTGATTTATATGTTAAAACTAGAAAATAAAAAAGAGAGAGAACGCCTACTACACTTGAAATACTTAATACCACCAATTTTGTTTGTTTTTGAAATCCAATTGAAAAACTTAATTTTTCTGGAATTAGAGCAGAAAGAACTAATCAAATTAATAGTCCTGAGAAAAGCAAAACTCAAAATAATGAAACCAAATATCATACTAATCAAGTTTTTATTGCTCACTTGAAAACTCCGCGTCTTGTATTGGCTAATAAGGCACTAAGAGATCGATTAGTGAAGTAAAATGTGATCGCAGCCAAAATTGGAATAAAAAATTTTATAAAAACATTAAATCACGACATATTTATAATATTTTATCTTAATAAAAAACACTTTTTTGAAAGATCAAAAAATAGCACAATTTGTGCTATTTTCACATTATGCCGTTATTTTTATTAATTAATGGATTAATTACGTTGTAAGTAAAATAAATTACAAGCATATTGAATCAAACTTTAACAGGACTGAAAAGGGTGTGGTTAAAAATGTAAATAAAGATTGAATTTTTTTCCGAACCATAAGCAATAGTATCTGCAAAAGAAAGCAATGGTACATTAATTAATTCAATGAAAGCCGAAAAGATGATAATTGGAATGATAATCATAAAGTGTTTTGATTTCATTGCAAATCTAGAAATTCAAACAAATAAAATCATTGCTGAATAACCTGAACACATTAATAAAGTTAACCAAAGTCTACTTTTTACAATACCGCCATCTAAAGCGCTTTGTGGGATTTTGAAACCAATTAGTCACACAATAAAAAATACTAAAACGGCTAATAATAAAGTAGAAATTACACCATAAAAATTCAATAATGTGTTCCGTGTACCTACAATTCTAATTTTTTTGCGTTTTTCATGAGCATAAAGAATTCTGTCTTCTATTTTTTTAATTCTTCTCGAGTATGGATTTTTAAGTTTAATTCTTGCAATTCTGTTAAATAATCTTGAAATTTTTACTTCAAGTACACTATCACGCATTGTACCATCAAAATAGTATTTAAAAAGTCTTAAGAAAAGTAAACCGACTAAACCAGCAATAATACCGTCCACTGCAGTCGCAACTGTATAAAACGGATTATAAATATTTGGAACAAAAATGAAACTTAGTAAATCAGCTACTAAACCCACCGTTCCACCAACAATAGGTCCAAAAATAAATCCAGTAATTTTAACAGGCAAGCCAATAAAACTGATTTTATATGAAGGAACTGAAACAATTGGAATTAAAGAAGCACATATAATCACAAAAACGACGGAAATTGCAATTAAGATTCCTACGAATGTAATTTTGCGAATTGTTCATTTTTGAAATAATCGCCAATTTTCGCTCATTAATACTCCCTTCATCAACTGTTTTAAAGTATTTATATTTTAGAATATTTATCAAAATTAAATTTAATTTTGGAATTTTTCTCAATTAACGTGCATAAGAAATAATTAAGTTAACAGCAAATACAATGGTGCCAATAATTAAGTTGAAATAAATAACCGTTCTGTTTTTGGTAGGAGGATTATCTCTTTTGTGTTCTAATGTTTTCAACTCTTTTTCCATAGTTTTAAGTTTGACACTTTGTTCAAAACTGTGTGGTTTATTTTTTTCGTCTGTAATTTTTAAGCGAAGAAGCTGAATTCTTCTGGTGATGCTATTTTTTGTGAAAGTAAAACCAAATTCAAAAGTAAACAACAAAACCAAAAATCAAAATGTAACATAGCTTACTGACGTTCCTGTGATGGTGTCAATTACTAACACAGTGTGATCATCAGGAATGTTTGTTTGGACAATTTCTGGGCGTTTCACAAAATAAATTGCTAAACCGATCCCCAGAGAAATTGCAAAAATTAAACAAGCATAAATAATGTAACCTTTGGTTCAACCTGCCTTAAATTTTTGTCATATTGGGCTTTTAAACATAAATTTATTTTAACAAAATAAAAAATAGCAAATACTATTTTCTAAATTACTAGTCTATTCGTATTTGTCAGGATGTTCTTTTTGCATCTTGACAACAAATTCTTTTTTAGGCATTTTGCCGTATTTTTCCATCAATTCTTCACATTCAGCTAACTCTTGTAATGCTCACTCAACGTTTTCAAAACCCTGAACTTTAGTTAAGTTTGGTTTCTTTCAGTTTTTGTAATTATTGAAGAATGTTTCTAAATTAAATAAAAATGGCTCTGGTAAGTCTTTAAGTTCTTGAATGTGGTCGCAACGATAATCGTCAGCATGTACAGCAATTAATTTTGTATCTGTTTCACCCGAATCAATCATTTTCATCGCACCGATAATTCTTGCGTTTAAAACAACTCCAGGAATAAATGTTTCTTGTGAATAAAGCAAAACATCTAATTCATCCCCATCTCAATCTAACGCATTTGGAATGAAACCATAATTAGCAGGATAAACAAAATCTCCTCTAAGAATTCTATCAACGTGAATTAAACCGTCTGCTCTATCGTATTCGTATTTAATTTTTGAGCCTTTAGGAATTTCAATTTTAATTTCAATAATATTTTTCTTTGACATAATATTTTTATTATATGCTAATTTTCTTGTACTTTAGTACCTTATAATCTATCAATAATTTGCTGCGGCTGCATTTTTGTTAGCTCAAAAAACTTTGTTTGTACAGTTTTTACTAATAAGCCTAAGCTATAACGCAAAAGTAAAAATGTACTATTTAAGGAAGTGATTTTTAGCTTCTAATTTCTGTTTGAAGAATTATTATGAAGTAAAATAAGTATTATTTTTTAATACATTACTCTTAAACTTCAAAAATGAAAGGAAAATATGCTTTTCAAAGAAATCTTAACTTCAAAAGAACAAAACAGCGTTTTACTTAAAGCATTTTTTAAAGGCGATGAACCTTTACCATACTTACTTGAAAAAAACGGCAAAATTACTGAATATCTTGACAAAAATGTAGCATATGTTTATTTAGGCGAAAAGAAAGATTTAACTAAAGAATCACTTTTAAGTACTTTTTTAGGTGTACTTGCTAGTCAAGGACGTTCATATGTTGTTGACTTAGAATCATTTACAACTGAAAATGTTTGTTTAGTTGGCGCGATTACTGCTTTAACACGTGCTGTTTACTTTAAAAAAGCTGAAATTTACAATGCAAAAACTCAATGCGATGGTTGTCCAAGCAAAAAATACACTCTTACTCCATTTTTAGCTAAAGTTCCAGACCTTGTACAACAAGCTATGGAAAAAGAAATTATTCTTTCAGAAGCAACTAACTTTGCAAGAAACTTACAAGTTACTCCACCTAACATTTGTAATTCAGAATATTTGGCTGATGTTGTTGCTAAAGACCTTGCTCAATATTCAAATTTAAAAGTTACAGTCCTTAAAAAGGCCGAAATTGAAAAACTTGGTATGGGACTTTTACTTTCTGTAAACCGTGGTAGTGTTTATGAACCACGTGTTGTTGTAATTGAATACAATGGTGACCCAGAATCTAAAGAAAAAACTGTTTTAGTCGGTAAAGGTATTACTTTTGACTCAGGTGGTTACAACATTAAAACTGGTCGTTTTATGTTAGGCATGAAGTACGATATGTCGGGTTCAGTAATTGTTGCTGGCGCTTTAAAAGCAATCGCGCAACTTAAACCTAAGAAAAACTTTGCTGCTGTAATGTGCATTACTGACAACAGAGTTAACGGTGATGCTTCGTTACCTGACTCAGTATGAACTTCAATGAATGGTAAAACTGTTGAAATTAACAACACCGACGCTGAAGGTCGTCTTGTGATGGCTGATGGTTTAACTTACGCTGTTAGAGAACTTAAAGCAACTAGATTAATCGATGTGGCAACACTTACTGGTGCAATTTTAGTGGCATTGGGCTCAACTTACACTGGCGTTTGAGCTACTTCAAATGATGCTTGAAATGAATTTGAAGCTGCCGCTAAATCAGCTAACGAATTAGTTTGAAGAATGCCTTTTGACGAAGCTTTCGCTAAAAACATCAAAGCATCAAAAGTTGCTGACCTTAAAAACACGGATCTTAGTGGTAATGGTGGTTCAAACTCAGCTGCAATGTTTCTTAAGGAATTTACTGAAGGCGTTGAATACATCCACTGTGACGTGGCTGGTACAGCCGAAATTTCAGAAGAACCACAAGGTGTTTTAGTACACACTCTTACTGAATTAGCTTTACAAAAATAAGTAATTAACTTGAAAAAGTCCTGCGTGGAAACAAAGGGCTTTTTTATTGAATTCATTTTTGATTTTTTGGAGTAAAAATGTATTTAAAACAAAAATTTAATGGTCTTTTAGAAGTTATTACTGGGCCTATGTTTTCTGGCAAGAGTGCTGAATTATTGAAAAGAATTAAAATTTTAGACATTGCTGAAATCAAAACATTAATAATCAAACCTCAAATTGACAATCGTTTTAGCGAAAGCAATATTGTCAGCCGCACTGGGGCACAAATTAAGGCAAATGTAGTTACTAAAGCTGCGGACATTTTGAAGTTATGAGACAAACACTATCAAGCAGTGGCTATTGACGAAGCCAATTTTTTAGACGCTGAATTACTTAATGTCATTGATTATTTAATCGCTCAAGGAGTTCGAGTTATTTGTTCAGGGCTAGACACGGATTTTTTAAGGCGACCTTTTGGGATTATGCCTGAAATAATGGCGATTGCTGACAGTATCGCTAAGCTCAAAGCTGTGTGCGTTAAATGCAAATCTAATGCTGGATTTTCATTTAGAAAAGTAAAATCAAATGAACTTAATTTAATTGGTGATTCCGAATACGAAGCGAGATGTAGAATTTGTCACATTCAAGGTGAGCAAGAAAAACAAAAGTAAAACTTGAATTTTATTGAAAAAGCAACCATTACGTTGCTTTTAATTTGCAGTTTTTGGTTGTTTTTTTAAATTTCGTTTTCAATAATCCTTTAGATTCAGCAAAATTATCGACAAAACAATCACACCGGTAACTCAATAGTAAATACTAAAGTTATAGATATTTAAATTAATAGGTATTGTTACTGAAAAGAGTAAACACAAATCTAGTAATTTATCAAGACAAAAATACAGAAAATTCAAGTATTCTACTGACCAAAACCCAAAAAATGACAATAAATAAGTTATTTCAATAATAGGACTAAAAAGCAAAATATAAAGTGGAGAAAGAAGATTTATTTGTTTTGTAAAAATAACATTAACAAATAGATTGGCAAGAAACAAAAGCAAAGATAAGCTAATAGTTTTCAATACTTTAGAATTTATTTTTAATTTCTTGTAAAAATAACCAATTAAAAAACCATTAGCAAACGTTAATAAAAATGAATAACTAAACAATCAATTTTTATTAATCAAAAACATTAGAAAAATAACTAAAATTGTTGAATCTAATTGACTAAATCGATTGTATTTTGCAATTTTGCTATCTTTTATTAATTTATATAATATGGCCTTAATCATTGGGATAGGTGATAACGAAAATATTGAATACACAAACACCATTAATATTAAAAAAGTAGTAATTGCTCGTTTGGTTTTTCTATATTTATCATTTATTAATATCAAACAAAAGAAAAATAAATCAATGTGTAGGCCAGACACAACAAAGAGATGATTTAATCCTAAAAGACTTATTTTATTCTGCGTTACATTATTTTCGTTATTCATTCCTAATACAATTTTGTATCAGTATGTGTTGTAATGCTTTAAATTTTCATTACTAACAGGCTGAAACAAATTAAATGCTTTCTCTTGAATTTTTTCTTCAAAAAGCACAGTCGCATTATTTAATTTGTACTTAATGTTATTCTCAAGCACTCAATTTTTAATGTTAAGATCACTATCAAAAGATTCTAAATTACCTACTGCTTTGACTAACGACCCATACCTTAAGTCACCATAACTTACTCGAGGACTTTTGTATACCAACACATTAAAATTGTTATAGTTAATCAAAAAATATTTGTCAGCACTTTTGTGAATAACACCTTCAATTGAATACTTGCCATTTTCTAATTCGTGTTCTGTTTTAAAAACAAAGATAAACAAAAAAGCTATTGCTAAGCAAATTAAAATTAAATTTCTTAAGTCTTTAAGTAATAGTAAAAAAACACAAAGAACTGTGAGTGTATACGTAATTGGGCAAATTTCTTGAAATTTAAACCCGGCATAAAGTAAAGGCGGCAATAAAAACGCTAAGAACTCTATCTTGACAATTTTATTTTGCTTTGTAGAGTTTCTAAAGTCTTCTCACCGACTCCGCGTAATTGATCAATATCTGCTCAAGTGACATTATTACCTTTAATTTTCTTTAATTCATATATTTTCTTCGCTAAGTTGGCGTTAATACCAACTTTCAATAAATCTCTGACTGATTTAATATCGTTTCAAGCAATTTTCGCAAGTTTTTCTTCTTTATTTTGTAATGATGCAAAAAAACGTTCATTTATTTGTTTGTTAACCGCATTAGTTAACTCTTTTGAATTAATTTTTTGGATTTTTGAAATTTTTTTCAATATGCTGTCGGACTTTTTATCAGCGTCATATTTTTCATTCCTATCATTAGTTGAACTTTCATTATTTTTTCTTGTGCGTTTTGTAGCGCTATTTGATTCTTTGGTTGAATTTTTTAACTCCTTTAAATTTGGTATTGAATTTTCATTTGTTTTATAAGTGTTTTTTACCTTTTTATTTATTGTCTTTAAAAGTACATTCGCAGTACCTGCTGTTGCAATTTTAGTTTTTACTTTTGTTTGTTTTTTAAAAGGCACTTCCAGCAAGTAATTACTTTTTATTTGTTTTTTAAAATTAATTTTTGTTAAATCTGCATCTGCTTGAACTTTCACTTTTTCTAAAATATCACCAATTGTTTTTGGTTCTTTAAAAATTAAAATTTGTTCACTCGCAACAGCTCCTTTAACTTTAACTTTATAAGCGACTGAATGTTGGGTATTATTGTTTAAAAAATCTGAGTTTTTATCACTAAAATCTTCTATTTTTTCGATTTTTGTTTTCTTAGTATTAAATGCAACTGCACTTGAAACTAAAGCGATTGTAGATGCTAACCCCGTTAATGTTCAAAATGCTCTTCATATGCTTTTTTTCATTTTCTCAACTATGTAAAGTCTTCAAATTCAACATTTAGTAAATAATCTATCCCTTTTGACGTAATCGACCTACCTCGTGGGCTTTTGACAATCAATTTATGATTCAGCAAGAGCGGTTCTATATCATAAATTAAGTTTTCCTTATTAAAATTCATAATTGAAGCAATTGCATCAACTGATGAATATTTACCATCAAAAACATCTTTCAGCGTTTTTAAATATTCAATGTGATCTTTATTCAAACCGTATTTATAAATTTCTAAGTACTTAAGTGTTTTAAGCACCGAAGCCTTAGTTAAAATTGCACTTTCTTTCTCAATTGAAAAATCATAGACACGTTTTAGTAAATGATTGGCAATTCTAGGGGTGTTTTGTGAATATTGAGCAATTAAATCCAAAACATCACCTGCTACATCGATTTTAAGTCTCTTACTATTATTAATAAGAATTGTTTTGATATCTTCAACACTGTACTGATCGAGTTTAGCTTTTAAACCAAATCTATCTTTGAGTGGCAAACTTAATAAATTTGGTTTAGTCGTTGCTCCAATTAAAGTGAAATGATTAAGATTCATCCGTAAGACTTTTGTATTGCCTTCTGGACCAATTATCATATCGATTTTAAAATCTTCCATTGCGTTATAAATTAGTTCTTCAACACTTTTATTGATACCGTGAATTTCGTCAATAAAAACAATGTCGCCTTCACCAACTGCCGCAAAAACTGTTAAGATATCAGCTTTTTTCTCCAATAAATTTCCCTGCAAAAAGTGAATTTTTGCTTGTAATTCATTAGCAATTATCATTGCCAGCGAAGTTTTACCAACACCAGGAGGTCCATAGAACAAAATATGGTCTAAGGGTTCTTTCCGAAACAAAGATCCTGAAATCATTGTTTTAAGGGTGACTATTAACTTTTGTTGCCCAATAAATTCTTCAAAATTAGTGGGTCTGAGTAGCACTTTGTTCATAATTTTTTGAAATTAACTTAATTGCGTCTTCAACCATCGTATCTACATCGGCGTTGTACGGAATTTCTGCAATCACATTTTCAATTTGGTTGCGTTTAAAACCAAGCATTTTTAAAGTTTCCTTGACTTCTACAAGGTTAGTTGTTGTTTTTTGGTCTTTTTTATCATCATTTTCAGTGGATTTATTTCCCCAGTTTTTCTGGTATTTACGTTGCAATTCGGTCACAATTAGTCTTGCGATACGATTATTTACATAGTTGATTTTAGCAAGAGCTTCAACATTACCAGCAGCAATATAATCAACTGTTTTTTCTCAACCACCGTTTAGTAGATGAAATGCCGCTCGTGGACCAATACCTTGAATTGCAACTAAATCGCCAAATAAAATTCGTTCTTTAAAATCCTTGAAACCATAAGCTGCTTGATAATAATCTGTTTTATATTCATAAATATACATACGGATCTTGGTTTTTGTCTCAAAACGCTCAGGATCAGGCACAATGATTTGGTAACCAGTTGCACCCGACTCAAAAATCATCGTATTTCCATTTTTTCAAGTTATTGCACCTAAACGATATAGTACCATTTTCCCTCCATTCACACTTTTTAACACTATGCTCATTAGCTTCAAGGAAAAAAGGAATTTTTTGGGAATTTATCTGCTTTCACAAAGTTTTTAAACTGCTACAATCACAGGCAAACCTTCACAAAGGAAGCTATTATGTCTATAATTGGACAATGAAAGGACAAAATGGAAAATGGAAATAAATTAAATAATTCCCAAGCTAATTCTATAGGAATCGAGAGAGAGAGAGAGAGAGAGAGACAATAGTACAAACTCGCTGTCAGATCGTTTAATCCAATACCAACAGCAAGTTGATGTGTTTTCAAAAAACATACTTAACTCAGACCAAAAAGAACTTGTTAAAACAATTTTGACTTGAGCGGCTGAAAGTAAGGACGCGACTGAATATATACTTGAAAGTGTGTATCAGTTACTGATTCAAAGGATTAAAGTAGGCTTAACTTTTGATATCGCGCCAACAACATCTGTTGGCTCGATTTCATATCTAAGAAAAGATCACAAGCTTTCGTTTAGTTTAGATAGCAAAAAAGCCAACAATAATTTAATTATTGGCGAAAACTATGATGCTTTAAACAATTTAATTTTGATTGAACAAGAATTAAATCCTTCGGACCCGGGGTATGACATCATCTATATCGACCCTCCTTACAACACCGAAAGTTCTGCCAAAGACGGCAACAATGCTGCTGATGACAAGGAAGATATCAAAGCCAATAAGTTTGTCTATCGTGATAAATTTAGTCGCAATGGTTGACTCAATATGCTTCGTGAAAGATTGGTGTTGGCTAAACAACTTTTAAATCTAAATGGTGTCATTTTTGTCTCAATTGATGACAACGAACAAGCATATTTGAAAATTTTGATGGACGAAATCTTTGGGGAAGAAAACTTTGTTGCTAATTTCATCTGAGAAAAAAATTACTCGCCAAAGAACAACAACAAGTTTGTTTCAGTTAATCACGATTACATTTTGTGTTACCTCAAAAATCGAAATTGAGTAACTAACTTTAACCGTTTCGAACGAACCGAAAAGCAAAACTCAATGTATGTTTATGATGACAACGACGGCAGAGGACGTTATTGTTTAGGAGACTTAACTAAGAAAGGCAAAAACACCTATGACATAGAGTGAAACGGAAAAATTTACAAGTGTCCAGAAAATTCAGGATGGCGCTTTAACAAAACAAAAACGAAAGAACTTATTGCTGATAATCGTATTTACTTACCTGACGACCAAAATCATCGCCCACGAATGAAAAGGTACTTAAGTGAAGTAGCTGACGTTATTTCACTTTCAATTTTGCCACATAAATTAGTTGGCCACACCGGCGAAGCTAAACAACATTTGAATAGCATAATTGCGGGCAATAACTTTGATACACCAAAAAGTGTGCGTTTAATTGAATATTTAATCAAACTGATTGATACTGGAAAAACAAGAGTGCTTGACTTTTATGCTGGAAGTTGTGCCACTGCTGAAGCGGTTTTGGAACTAAATCAAAAAGATGGAGGCAGTCGAACTTATACAATGGTAACTAATAATGCCAATGAAATAGGCACAAAAATCGCCTATGAAAGACTGTTTCGCATTAATCACGGAGTAGGTACTAAAGGTGAAAATTTTAAATGAACAAATAAAAATATGGCATTTAATTCAAACTTGTCTGTGTATTGAGTTGAACAAACCAAAGTCGGTTTAACTGACGAACAAAACCTTGATGAATTGGTAGTGGTAGTGAAGAAAATGTTGGGTGATTTTGGAGTTACTAACACAACAATTAGTGTAGATAGAATTCTTAGTAAACTAAGGTCGTTAAAAAGTTTTATTCAACCTGAAAAAGCGGATGACAAAGACTAATTTTTAAAATTTTGTAATTTTCAACAAAATCTGTGAATAACTAGTTCGCAATAATCACGACGATTTTAAAGAAAAGCAATAAATAATTCAACTAAAAATAAATTTCGCGAAGTCTTATATCCTATTAATAATAAAGATACGAGAGACTTAAATGATCTTGAAACCAGCAGAATTCTAAACAAGTTAAGATCAATTAAAACTTTAGAAGAATAGACAAATTTATTTAAAAAATTGATTTATTCACAACTAAAGCACTAAAACAATATAAAGAAAGTTTATTCATCTTCAAGAACTGAATGTTTGTTGTGATTGTTTATAATAAAACTATAAACTGGAGGAAAAATGAAAAACTCAAACATTCAAATTAAAGAAAAGACTAATCAATCACTAGGAGTCGAGAGAGAGAGAGAGAGAGAGAGAGAGAGAGAGAGAGAGAGAGAGAGAGAGAGAGAGAGAGACAATAGTACAAACTCGCTGTCAGATCGTTTAATCCAATACCAACAGCAAGTTGATGTGTTTTCAAAAAACACGCTTAACTCTGACCAGAAAGAACTTATTAAAACAATTTTGGCTTTGCTTGTCGAAAGCAAAGGTTCAACTGAATATATGCTTGAAAGTGTGTATCAGTTGTTGATTCAAAGGATTAAAGTAGGCTTAACTTTTGACGAAGCACCAGCTGCACAAGTGGATGCGATAAGTTATTTAAAGAAAAACCACAAGCTTTCTTTTGGTCAAGACCAAAACACAAACAAAAATATTTTCATCATTGGTGAAAATTATGATGCTTTGAAGAATTTAATTCTAATTGAAAACGAAAAAGACATTAATGGTGTAGGTTATGATGTTATTTACATTGACCCACCTTACAACACTGAAAGTTCAGCAAATGATGGCAACAGAATTGCCGATGATAATGAAGAAGTAGAAAGTGGAAAATTTGTTTATCGTGATAAATTCAGTCGTAATGGTTGATTGAATTTAATGAAAGAGCGTCTTGCGCTTGCGAAACAGTTATTAAAAGATGATGGGGTCATTTTTGTTTCAATTGATGACAATGAGCAAGCTTACTTAAAAATTTTGATGGACGAAATTTTTGGCGAACAAAACTTTGTTGCGAATTTCATTTGACAAAAGAAAAGCGACGGTACAAGTGGCGATGCTAAAAGTGTGCGTATTCTTTCTGAATATGTCTTAATGTATGCTAAAAATGCTGAACAATTCCAAATCAAAAAAGATTTGAGAAACCTTGAAGACGGCAGCTACACCCAGCAAGATGAATATGTAACAACTAGAGGAAAATACAAAATAGCTAACTTAGCAACTAATACATTGCAATACAGTCCTTCAATGGACTACAAAATTGAAATTGACGGTCAAGTTTTTATTCCGGGCAATGATCCAGACTTATATGAACAAAGAGTTAACGGAATTGTTGACACTTATGACTGAGCTTGAAGATGAAGTGAAGAAAACTTTTGAGAAAGATACAAAAATGGCTCCATTGTTGTTAAAGAAACTGGAATCTACTACAAACAGTATCAGTATGTTGATAGTGACGACAAGCCTTACACCAGATACAAAATCAGAAATAATTTGATTTTAGGAACACACGGTGCCACTGGCACTGCTGAATTTAGCAAAATTTTCAATAAGAAAAAACTCTTTCAGTACCCAAAGCCTGTTACTTTAATTGCTTATTTAATTGATGCTCACGCAAATAAAAACGCCAGAGTCCTTGACTTCTTCTCAGGCAGTGGTACAACTGGACAAGCAGTGTTACAGCAAAACCGTAAAGATGGTGGCAATAGAACCTATACTATCGTTACTAATAATCAAAATGACATTGCCGATAGAGTAACTTACGAACGTCTTTATCGAATTTGCCACGGTAAAGGAACAAAAAGCGAGTCAATTGACAAATGAACTGAGAAAACTAAACCTTATCAGTCTAATTTATCAGTCTTTGAACTTCAATATCGCGATGTAAGTATCACGAGTGACAAAACACTTGATTTGCTAATCAAAGATGTAAATCAAATGTTGAATGAATTTGGCGTTGAAACTAACTGATTAACTGCTGAACGAATCTTAACTAAGCTTAGATCTTTAAAAGCTTTAGATAACTAAAAGTTGTTGATGCAAATTTGTCATTGCTACTTCTTGTTTATAATTCAACAATAAACAGGAGAAAAAATGCAAAATTCGAACAAAACAATTACAGAAAATATTAACCATTCTATAGAAGTCGAGAGAGAGAGAGAGAGAGAGAGAGAGAGAGAGAGAGAGAGAGAGAGAGAGAGAGAGAGAGAGAGAGAGAGAGAGAGAGAGACAATAGTCTCGTTGCGAGTTTAGACGATTTAGTCGCTTCTTATAAACGAAATGTTGACGCAATTTCAAGAAGCAACCTCAATAATGACCAAAAAGAACTAATTTATACAATTTTGGAAGCATTAGCAAACCTCAAAAATTCATCAGAATACTTAATCGAAAGTGCTTATCAATTACTAATTCAAAGAGTGAAAATTGGTTTTACTTTTGACTCAGCGCCAACAACTAAAACTGATACGATTGCTTTTTTGCAAAAGAATGAACAATTATCTTTTGGTCAAAGCACACCTGCTACTCAAAACACCTTAATCATTGGTGAAAATTACGATGCCTTGAAAAACCTTATTTTGATTGAAGAATCGAAACAAGAACACAAAGGTTTTGATGTAATTTACCTTGATCTTCCTTACAATACCGAACGGTCAGCGGTGGAAGGTAATAGAGTTGCTGATAACAACGAAAAAATTGCTCCAAGTAAGTTTATTTATCGTGATAAATTCAGTCGTAATGGTTGATTGAATATGATGAAAGAACGACTTGTGTTAGCTAGACAACTTTTAGCAGAAAATGGCGTCATTTTTGTTTCAATCGATGAAAGTGAACAAGCATACTTGAAAATTTTGATGGACGAAATTTTTGGTGAAATCAATTTTGTAACCAACTTTGTTTGACAAAACAAAAATGATGGGTCAGGTTCAGATACCAAAAACATCAGAACATTAACCGAATCAATTCTAATGTATGCTAAAAACATTAATTTACTGGAAATCAAACACGAAGAAATTGATGTTAATGATGGCAGGTACCAATACAAAGATGAATATTTTGAAGAACGCGGTTTATATCAGCTCAAACAACTCGACACGCCAGGACTTACTTATGTAAAGTCGCTTGACTATCCAATCACAATTGACGGTCAAACCTTTGTGCCTGGTTCAGATTATCAAAAACATTTAGACAGACACAATGGCAAACATATGTTTAACGATCATCGTTGAAGATGAAGTGAGCAAAAATTTTTTGAAAACTATGAAAAAGGCTTCATTGAAATTAAAAATGGCAAAGTGTATGCAAAACAATACCAATTTGTGGACAACAATGGCAGCAAAATTGTCCGTAAAAGAAAACAGTCTAATTTAATTTTAGACATTCACGGAGCAATCGGGACTAAAGAAATTAAACAGATTTTCAACAAGGACAGAGTGTTTGAAAACCCTAAACCTGTTGGTTTGATTTCTTACCTAATTGAATTAATTCCAAACAAAAATGCAAAAATTCTAGACTTCTTTGCGGGTTCGGGTACCACAGGACAAGCAACCCTAGAGATCAATCGCAAAGACGGTGGGCACAGAATTTTTACACTAGTAACTAACAATGAAAACGACATTGCCCGCAAAATCACTTTCGAAAGGTTGTTTAGAATTAACTACGGCAAGTCAACACAAAATGAACGAGTTGACTGGGCAGCTAAAAACAAACCTTACGAAGCAAATTTAACAACCTTTGATATTGAATACAAAAACATAGGTATCACAAGTAAAGAAGATCTCGACCTATTAATCAAAGATGTTAACAAAATGTTGTCAGACTTTGGTGTTAGAACGCCTGCGATAACTTCTGACAAAATCTTAGCCAAACTGAGATCACTCAAAGCATTAGGTGGATAATATGAGTACTTTCGAATTATCAACAGTTCAAGAGAGAGCTGTCAATGAGCTTTTTGAATTCTGAAGAGACGAAGACACTAAGCATGTTACTTTCAAAGCCCCTACAGGCAGCGGTAAAACTTTTATGATTGCCAAATTGATTGAAAGAATCATTAGTGCCTATGAAAATCACAATTACGATAAAAGACCTTTCTTTTTATTCGCAACCTTATCTTCAGCAGAACTTCCAAAACAGCTCGAAAACAAACTAAATCAATATCGTTATTCTTTCACTAATGATATCAACTTAAGGGTTAAATATGTGGAGTCACCTTCATCAGCCAAACAGGGTACAAAAGATGGTAGTTTTAACTTAATGTACAATGACTGTGATGTGATGATTGTGGGTAAATCATCCTTTGGTAAGGGAAGAATTTATACAGAAATGGGTTATCTTGAGGGAATGCTCGATTCCATTCTAAGAGACAACGAAACTGAATTAATTTATATTCGGGATGAAGCTCACGTCGGCACGGGTAGCGGAAATAGTGGAAACAATAGTAAATATGCGCAAAACTTTGAATCTTTAGTTCATAATGCGGCGTCTTTCACTATTCATATGACTGCGACTCCAAAAGAGCAAGGTAAAATTGTTGAAATTAGCGAAGCAGATTTAGCAGACGACAATTTAATTTTGTTAAAAAAAGAACAAGAAACGAATCCAGGTTTTGACGAAGATGTAAAACATATCGATGACATCGCGATGCTTGATGCGGCTTGTCGGAAATTTAAAGAAATTAAAGAAAGATACGGCAATCAAGAAAAAGAACCTGGCTTACTTGGAATTAACCCAGCAATGCTAATTCAAATTAGAAACAGTAAATCATCAAAAGTTGAAGAAGAGAAAAAAATTGATGAGGAATTGGAAAAAGACATTGCTGAGTACATTAAAGTCATTAAAAGTCATGGCTTGACTTAAGCACAATATTTTAGTGAAAACAAAACCAGTTCAGACTTAAGAGAAAAAGTTACTTTGCAATCACTTTCAAAAAATAATTCTCCTTATGATGTCATCTTGTTTAAAGTTGGACCAGCAACTGGTTGAGATATTCCACGTGCTTGCATGCTTGTACAACTAAGAAGAGTGTTTTCAGAACCACTTAACATTCAAACAATTGGTAGAATAAAACGTAACCCAAAGCCTTCATATGACTTTTCTTACAATAGCATAGTTCATAAATATTTCATTTATTCAAACGTTATCACTTCTAACACAACAGGTCTAATAAGTTGAAAAATAAAAGAAAATATCAAAAAGAAGAACATTACAATTCCTTATGGCAAAATTAATCTTGATTTACTAAAAAAAGAATTTGATGTGGTTAATTATCAAGAAAAATTGACAACCAAGCTTGACTTCGACAGCATTAAAGACAAATACATAACTTTTATGAATTTCTATATGAATGAAGAGAACAAGTATTTAATTGGTGAAGAATCAAAATTTAAAAAAGATGGTACTGGCCAAGAAGTGACATATATTATGTCAAAAATTCAAAATTTAATTGATTTAAGAATTTTTATTAACAACAAGCGCCGTCAATATAATAAGTATTTCGAAAAATTAGGCGAGAATTTCTTGAAAAATTTATATGCCAAAATGAAAAATTGGCTCAATGAAAAACTTAAGTCTACAGCCAAACAAACTGAAGATGAAAAGGAAAGAGCAGAAATATATTTGCGTTCTTTCACCCAGGATATGTTTGAATACACAATTTACAAAAAATACATAAGTGACATTGCAAGTTTGTATGGCAAGTTTTGTAAATCGGTGAACCAAAACACTGGCAAAAATACTTATGTTATTCATTTTAATGATATTCCAAGTGAGTTTGTCCAAATAATTGAAAGTCATTATAATGGTGTTTCTACACCTGGTAGTGGCAAGTCGAAAAACACAATTTCCCTTAAAAAACAACTTGCTGAACTCTTCCCATATTCTGCACATAACCATACAGAAGTTTATTTGGATTCAAAATCAGAAGTATCATTTATAGCTGAATTTTTAGCTAACTTAGAAAGAAAAAATGTGGTAGCTAGGGCAGTTGGACTTTGATCAATTAATCAACCACATCGTGGTTTTGGATTTGAATATCTAGAAAGTTCAGATGATTTTTCTGTCAAAAAAGGTTTTCCTGATACATATTTTGTAATTGGCGAGAACAGCGATTGTCTTGAGCACGCTTTATTTATTGAGATAAAAAATATAAACGATATTGCTCCCCAAAAAACAATAAATCTTCTTGAAAGTTTCAATCTATATGTTGAAGCATTTAAAAATGGTAACTTTTTTCATAATAACACAAAGATTAAAACGATGACAGCACTAATTGTCAAAATGAACGGTTCTAATATCGAATCGTTTGAAGGTTATAGTACTATTGAAAATTTTGATAACGAAATAAGAAATCAAGAAATAAAAACATTAGAAAGAATAGTTGACTTAATACTAGCAAGTAGCAAAAGAGCTTAAACCTCAATTAACAACCAAGGTAAACTTGG
Organism: Mycoplasmopsis columbinasalis; assembly: GCF_900660705.1. NCBI lineage: Bacteria > Bacillati > Mycoplasmatota > Mycoplasmoidales > Metamycoplasmataceae > Mycoplasmopsis > Mycoplasmopsis columbinasalis. The sequence continues at coordinate 478,827 of NZ_LR215043.1, read as the reverse complement.
TTTTTTTATTTTCACTGTTTCTATGTAGACCATTGCTTTTTCAATTTTGGATCCAATAGATTGCAATACCTCAGTTACAACCGAATTGTAGTTAGACCGTCAGAATCATTAGTCTAAAACGTTAATTAATCTTTCGATGAAATATTCAATAAATGGCGGTATTTGAACAAAACTAACAAATTCATTTGCAAACGAAAAATCAAGTAATGAAACCTCAGGTTTGGTTGGCAATTCGTAAGCTTTAAAAATTTCGTTTGGTGTTAAAACTCTTAAAGTGTTGTTAATTCAATATATCCCATTTCTTGTGTAATAAGAACTTCTCAAACCAAAAGGATTTTTACTAGCTGCAAAACGTGACCCATAAGGAGCAAAAACTTTACCTTTTTGACCAAAGACAGTAATTCCAGACAATAAATCAATGTGTAAACTTAATAACTCGTCCTCTGTTACTGAAAAATTGTTTTCCATAAAAATAGGGAATAACGCTGGCGCAACCGGTGATGTATTAAACAATTTTGTTTCAATTAATTTTAGTACTTCTTCACTGACATTGTTTTCGTCGAAAGACTCAAAACAATGGCGAAAAGTTACTGAATTTAATTTTTTTTCTTCAAAAACATTATCTTTTGGTTTTATGCATCACTTTTTAGCTAAAATGCTTTGATCACTAAGCTTGTCACTTAAAAGCTTTAAAAATGAATCTAGTCCTGCATCTAAACAATCGCATCTTTCTTTACTGTGCAATTTAATTTCTTTGTTTTTTAAAACAAAATTGTTGATAAGCGGTTTTCAAATATAGTCTCTGTTAATTAATGTGGCAATAGATAGAGTAGATGTTGGTCTTTTTTGCAAGAGTCCTCGAAAATAGTTTGGCTGCATTTTTTGAATGATTGCTGATTTAACAAAAATCCTTGATTTTTCTTCCAGAATATCTTCAACTATTTTGTTTTCGGTTCTTTTCAGACTTGAAAATTCAGCAAAAATTTCGGCAAACTGCTTGGAACTTGATTCTTGAGCAAAAGCTATTATTGTTTTCGAATATCTAGTTACTGCATAGCCAAATTTTGCCGGGTCATAAGTGTAAACATTTGGAAAATATCCTAGATGTTTTAAACCAGTAATTAAATTCTCAAACTTTTCTTTGTATTTTAATTCAAACTCATTTTCGGTACTAAACCATAAATCTAGATAAAGTGCTTTACACTTACTTTTGTTTATATGTTCGAGTAATTTATTATTTTGCAAATTAAAAGCAAGATTTGAATAAAACAAAATATCCACATTCAAACTCTTGATTTCAGGTAGTTCCAAATTCTCTAACGCTTTGAAATTATTAAGATTGAGGTTTGCTTTTTGTTGAAAGATTTTTACAATATCTCAAAAATTTTCGTCATTTTCATTTTGAGCAAAAAAGCAGTTTTTTATTCCTACAATCTTCATTCCTGCTTTTCAAAAATAATATGAGAACACACCACTAAAGTCAAAACATAGTTGTACACTTAGCTTTTTTCTTTGTTCCATTTTTTCCTTCTTTAATTGGTTTTATTATATCTTCTAAAATAAATAAAAATGACCTCCATAAGGAAGTCATTTGTGAACACGATTTCTGTGATATGGTGCGCAAGGAGGGACTTGAACCCTCACGCCGAAGCACTAGAGCCTAAATCTAGCGTGTCTGCCATTTCACCACTCGCGCATAATATGCTCATTTAAGGAATTGCACCTTATAAAAGCTACTAAGCTAAGCATATGGTGCCGCCTATAGGACTCGAACCTACGACCTACTGATTACAAGTCAGTTGCTCTACCAACTGAGCTAAGGCGGCAAGACTTACATATTATAATACAGAATATTTTTTTGATAGAAAATTTAAAAAATATTTTTGCAATCAGTTTTGATATTTAATTAAGCATTTTTTTCTATAACAGCGAGTTACTTATAAAAGCGAAATTAGAAAAATTAAAAACTAAATCGGGCTTTGATTTTCGGTTTCTTTTTTTACTTCAAAAATACACCTTTATTTTTTAATCATTTCTCATAACATACTATATTATAGGCATATACAAAAAAATATTTTTCTAAAAATTGCGCACTTTTTCTGTCTTATTCTTTTAAATTTTAAATTTTAAAGTAATATATAAATAATTAAAATTTTTATTAAGAAATGTGATGAGGTTTTTGTGAAATATAAAAGAATCTTGATTAAGCTATCTGGTGAGGGCTTAGCAAACAAGGAACGTAGATTAGCAATTGACTACAATATTGTCGAAAATATTGCTTTACAACTTAAAAAAATTCACCAACAAGGCATCCAAATTAGCGTTGTAATCGGCGGTGGCAATTTCTGACGTGGCGCTAGTGCTGAAAAAAATGGTATTCCTCGGAACAGAGCTGATTACATCGGAATGTTAGCCACAATAATGAATGGACTTGCACTCAAAAGCGGATTCGAAAAAGTTGGTTTAAAAGCCAGAGTGCAATCGTCAATTAACATTGACCAAAAAGTGGCGGAAAACTACATTAATGAAAAAACACTTAAATACCTTGAAGAAGGCGAAATTGTTATTTTTGTCGGTGGTACAGGTCGTCCAATTTTTACCACGGATACTGCTGCAACCTTATTTGCTACTGAAATCGGAGCTGAAGCCATCTTGATGGGCAAAAATGGAGTTGAAGGTATTTACGACAAAGATCCTAAAGCTAATCCAGACGCAAAACATTTCAAAAAAATTACTTACGACGAAATACTTGACCAAAAATTGCAGGTGATGGATTTAACCGCAACCAGCATGGCAAGAGATCACAACATTGATTTAGTTGTTTTTAACATCTTAGAAAAAGACGCCATTATTCGCGCGTTAAATGGAGACATTAATCATACGGAGGTAACAAATTAATGGAATTAGAACTTTATTTAGAAGAATTCAGAACTGAAGCAGATAAGGCGGCTAATCATTACGCATTTGAGCTTTCAAAAATTTCAACAGGTAGAGCTAACCCTCAACTTATCAAAGGTATTAAAGTTCTTTACTATGACACACCAACTCCAATTGAAGAATTAGCAAACATTAGTGTGCCGGAACCTCAACAGCTTTTAGTTAAACCTTTTGATGCTAGTGTGACCAAAGAGTTAGTAAAAGCAATTTTAGCTGATAACTTAAACGTTGGAGTTGCTGACGAAGGTAACCAAGTCCGTTTAACTTTCCCTGCTTTAACTTCTGATCGTCGTAAAGAATTAGTTAAAAGTTTGAGTAAATATACAGAACAAGCAAAAATTGGTGTCAGAAACGTACGGCAAAATATTAACAAGCAAATCAAAGCTGATGAAGAATTAACTGAAGACGAACAAAAAAAATATCTTGATGAAATTCAAAAGCAAACAGATTTAAAAATTGCTCACATTGAGACAATGACAAAAGCTAAAGAAAAAGAGCTTCTTACAGTTTAAAAAAAGTTCCGCATATGCGGAACTTTTTTTTATTTTTTATATGTTCTTGAAATTGCCTCACCACTTTCGAATGATGCTTCAATCGCTTTGTTTTTATATTCGTCGTTGAAAATTTTTTGGGCCGCTTCCAACGGTTCTAATGAGTCAGCACTAAATCCTGTTGTATTTAAGAAGTTCTCGATGCCAACAGTGGCGTTGGTAAATTCTTTTGCCACTTTTACAAGCGCATTATAAGAATCAATTTGTTTTTTACGGCTATCTGTAAGACCTGTTGAAATAGCAGCAACGTGCGACATAAGTTTTTTTAATGAACCAAATAAGACATTAAGATTTTGAGTTAAAGCACTATATTGGTTCATTGCACGATACATATCAATAAAGCAAATGATAGTTGAAGGACTTACTGGAATAACATTTGGAAATTCTTTTTTCAAATCAAGAAACTTTTTATGAGTAATTAAGAAATAGTAAAGAGTTTCACTTGGCAGAAACATCAACACATGTGAAGTAGTCACACCATCAATTACATAACTTGCCGCTTCTTCGAATTTTTTACGAATTGAAAGTAAAAGTGCTTCTTCAGCTTTGCTTTTATCTTTTTCTTCAACTAAATAATTATTAAATGTTGTATATGGGAATTTTGAATCAATTGGTAAGTAAATGAATTTATTTTGACTATTGTTTGTATAAAGTTTAATTGTAGCATCAACAATTTTGTCGTCTTTGATGGTGTGTTGGAATTTTAATAAACCATCAACCTCTTTGTTACCATAACGATCAGCTAGCATATCCTCTAAAATGAATTCACCAGCCAACCCAATTTTTTTGTTGTTTGAAAAAATTGAATGTAACTGCAAAATGTGTTGGTTAACATCTTGAATAACTTGAACATTTTGTTGCAATCTTTCAACTGCATCCTTTGCATTTTGAAATTCTGTTTTGATCGCAGTAGATAATTCTTGTTGCAATTTACTTTTTACATAAAGTTCAATTTCTTTGAGTTTATCAGTTGTATTTTGTTGGATTTCAGTCATTTTAGTTGTAACTAAACTAGTTAACTGATTATTATCTTGCGTTCTCTTTAAGTGAAAATTATTTAGAAAAGCTGTTTGCTCCGTTTTTAAAGTATTAAGTTCAGCGTTTACTTTATTTTTTTCGTCTTCGATAGATTTTTTTAATATGTCGAAATCCCTTTTCAAAACAGATAAGAACGAAGTTTTTTCTTCTCCGAACAAATGCTTTTGCAACGTTGTTTCAACATCGCCGGCGTAAACTTTTATGTGTTCTTCCAAATTAGAAGTTAAGTGTTTTTCAAAATCAGCGTTTTTAGTAACTAACTCAGAAGCAAAATCTGTTTTTTTGTTCGCTAAGATTAATTCAAGCAAATTTTTTAACTTATTGTCATCAATTTTTGCTTCTTTCTTCGAAAAAACAATCACCAAAGCAAGAGTTATAATCGAAATTAAAACACATAAAATTGAAAAAATAATTAATGCTATAGCCATTAAACTCCTTTGTTTATTAATTTAACAGACGCTTATTTAATATAAAACTTCAATCTTTTTTATATATTTTTGAGCGTCTTTTTCCTTTATTGCTTGTCGTCGATCTTCTTTTCTAAGACTCACAACTAAGGCTACTTCAATTTTAACTCTGCCTTGTTCATTAAAGTAGATTTTTGTTGGTAAAATAGTACCATTCCCCACTTTTTCCAACTTGTTTTGCAATCTGATAATTTCATTTTTATGCATTAGCAATTTGCGTTCGCGTGTCTCGTCGTTTTTTTGGAGCATCCAACTTTTAAATGAAGCATTGTAAAGAAAAAATTCGCCTCTGCGAAAAAAGCAATATGAATTAGTCAAATTAACTGTTTTAGCTCGCGCAGACTTAACTTCTCACCCTTGCAAGACAAGACCACATTCGTGTTTGTCTAAAATTTCATATCCGTGTAATCCACGTCGATTATCGATAATAATTTTCATAAAAGTCCTTTAAACAAAATAAAATGTGCTTATTTGCACACTCTATTTTTTATAACCTGGTCTAATTGTTCAAGCATTGCTTTCGCCTTTTAAGAAACGAGAATCAACTGTTAATAAACGGTATAACTCACCAATTTTTGCTTCTGAAATAGTTTCATAAGAAACATTTTTTTCTTCAGCTTCTTCTCTTCATTTTGATCCGAGCTCATTTTCCACAAAAGCAAAAATATCAGTAAAATCAGCATATTTGCCAGATGAATAACTAGCTAACATATAATCAAGCGCTATGTCAAGAATGGTTCTCATGTAACTCCTTTATACCTTTAGCGTGCCAATCGATAATTGCCATAAGTTGGCTTATTATACAATATAATTGCATTTATTTAATAGCTACTGATGATTTATAAAACATCATTTTGCAATAATAGCTAAAAAATAGATATATACGTAACAGAGAAAGGTAAAAAATGCTCAATATTGTTTTGTTTGAACCTGAAATTCCGCCCAACACAGCGAACATCATTCGCACGTGTTTTGCTCTTGGTGCAAAATTACACATCATCAAACCCATTGGGTTTGACTTAGATCCTAAGTATCTTTCAAGAGCTGCAGCTGGTCGTTTGCTTAGTGATATCCCGCACGAAATTCATAATTCTTATGCAGATTTTCATAAACTTTACAAAGACAAAACAATTTGGTACTTAACTCGTTATGGGTTGAAAAGTTATACTGACGACAATGTTTTTAAAAAAAGTTATGCTAAAGATAAAGAGATTTGAATTATGTTCGGCAAAGAATCTACTGGCATTGATAAAAACATTTTAATGAATGACATTGACCATTGTTTAAGAATACCAATGGTTTCAGCTATGCGTTCAATTAATCTTGCAAATTCAGTGGTAATTGTGGGTTTTGAAGTAATGAGGCAATTAAAATTTAAAGATTTGAATTGTTTTGAAACTGAAAAGGGAAAATATTTCTTGCTCGAAAACAAAGAAAAGAAAAATTAAAAAATGGCAAAAGAAATAATTACTAGTGTTGCTAACCAAAAAATAAAAAATTTAATCAAACTTAAAAACGATCCAAAATCCCCTTATTTTTTAGTTGAAACTCGTCACTTAGTTAAAGAAGCTGAAAAGGCTAATTTAGTAAAAGAAATTTTCGCCACTTATGAAACTGAATTTAACAAACAAAACTATATTATAGGTTCAAACATTGCAAAACGTCTTTCTGAAATAGTTAATACTGACGGAGTTTTTGCGCTTTGTCAAAAACCAACTGTTGAAGATTTGGACAATAAAATTGTTTTTCTTGATAATGTACAAGATCCCGGCAACGTAGGCACAATTATTAGAACATTAAAAGCATTTAATTTCGATTCAATCATTACCAACGTCAATGTTTTTAACAGCAAAGTGATTAGGTCAACTCAAGGAGCAATTTTTTCAGTTAAACATAAAAAGAGTTTTGATTCATATGCGGAATTAAAAAAATTGAAAGATTTAGGGTACAAAATTTACATTACTAGTTTGGATAAAGATTCTCAACATTATGATCAGGTTCCAACAAATTTCCAAAAATTGGTTGTAGTTTTGGGAAACGAAGGCAAGGGAGTGGAACCAAAATTATTAGAATTAGCTGATTACAAAATTTATATCCCTATAAATTTCGAGAGTCTTAATGTGGCAGTAGCTAGTGGTATTATTCTTAACGAGTTTTACAAAAAGAGGTAGCAATGAACGAAATATCTGTAGTTGAAAAAATAAAAACAAAAAAATTTCATCGTGAATTAAATGGCTATATTACCTTTGAAGTAGATAATTTTTTAGAAGAATTAGTTGTGGATTTTGAAAACCAAAAAGCAAACGAACAAAAACAAATTGAACTGTTGAATTCGCAAATAGCCAATAAAAATAAAATTATTGGTCAACTAGAAAAAGAAATTTTAGAATTGAAAATTAAATTAGGTTGTCATGAATAATACTGAACAAACATTAATCAATTGATATCCTGGTCATATGACGAAAGGAATGCGCGAAATCAAGGAAAACGCAAGTTTAGCTGATGTTTTTATTATGGTTTTGGACGCCAGATGCCCAATTAGTTCATACAACGAAGATTTCGATGCAATAGCTCCTCAAAAACCTCGTCTCTTTGTCATTACAAAAAGTGATTTAATGGATGACAACAAGAAAAACTTGATTCAAAAAAGATTCGGAAATGAACAAGTGCTTTGACTTGATTTGCGAAAAAAATCTTCGAGAGATCAAATTATTAAAGCCATTAAAAAATGTACTAGAGAAAAAGTTGAAAGAGATAAACAAAAAGGTTTTTTAATTTCAAAAATCAAAGTTTTTGTTGTTGGTGTTCCAAATGCTGGCAAAAGTTCTTTAATTAATTTGATTTCTCAAAAACAATCATTAAAAGTAGCTAATATGCCTGGAATTACACGGGCTAAAAAATGAGTAGCGGTTGATAACATTTATTTTATGGATACTCCTGGCATTTTACTTCCGAAACTTACAGATCAAAAAGCTGCCGTCAAACTTGCTATGGTTGGATCTATTGAAACCACAATTTTTCCACTTAGATTTTTGGCTAACCAATATCTCAAAACACTTGCTGAATATTACCCAGAAAAAATTGAAAAAGAATTCAATGTTGATTTAACAGAAATGTTAAGTCAAGAATTTACTGATACAGTTGCTTATAATGTGTTTGCAAATATGGCAGTTAACAAAAATTTTAAAATTAACAACAAACCAGACTTTAATAAAATTTACGTTCACTTTATTAATTGAGTTAAAAACTTAAAAGGAGTTACTTATGACTAAACAACAAAATAAACCGAAACAAAAATATACAAAGAACCAAATTACTGATGGTTGGTTCAAAGTTTTAAAAACTAACCCGGACTTTTTTAGGGGTCGTTTTAACTCTTGGGTGCAAACATTTTTTCTAGGAACTTTTATCTGTATTGGCGCTGCTGTTGTCTCGATTATAGCTTTATCAAAGGATGATATACAAAACAGAAGTGATGTTGGTTTACTTATTTTTATTTTAGCTTTTTCAATTTTAGCGGGACTTCTAATGTTAAATTTCTTTGTTTCAAGCATCTTAGTTTGAATTGCTTCTAGAACAATCGACAACGAACAAAGAGAATCGAAAAATAAAAAAAACATTAAGTATTGGGTTATTTCTACTTTTAGAAAATATCCAACTAGATATCTTGACTTGCTTGAAGAACCAAAAATTGATGAATTGTATTTTCAACAACACGAACTAGAAAAAAATGCGCCGGTTGAAAAAAGCATTCAAGACTATATTGAAGAGAAAAAGGATAATCCAGAAGTATCTCAACAAAACGCTTTTAGTTTTATCAAAACCGAAAAAAATGCAAATCCAGAAGATTCTCAACTTTCGGTTGAAAATGCAGTTGAATTAAAAACAGCTGATGAAATTCACGCAGAAGAACAAAACAACAAAATAAATCAAATGAATAATAAAAACTATTTGGAAACTTATGAAAATCTTAGGAATCGAAACTAGTCACGATGACACATCAATTGCAATTTTAGAAAATTCTAAAGTTGTTGATCTTATTACAATTTCACAAATTGATATTTTTAAAGAATTTGGTGGCACCATTCCAGAATTATCTTCTCGCACGCATGTGAAAAATATTCAGGTAATTCTAGAAATGCTTATTAAAAAGTGGAATTTGAATGAAATTGACGTGATTGCTTACACTGAAAAACCGGGTTTAATTGGCACTTTGCAAATTGGTTATTTGTTCGCGAACGCATTGAGTTTAGCTTTAAACAAACCAATTTATCCAATCGATCATTTGGAAGGTCATTTTTATTCAACTGTTATTAATGAAGAAGAAGTTAAATACCCCGCTTTGTGTTTGTTAGTTTCAGGCGGACACACTCAATTAATGTACATTAAAAATCCAACAAGTTTTGAAATTATTGGCCAAACACAAGACGACGCAGTAGGTGAAGCTTACGACAAAGTGAGTGTGAGACTCGGACTTGGTTTTCCAGGCGGCCCTACTATTGACAAGCTTTACAAGACATATCGCGGAGAATTTATAAAATTAACATCACCTAAAACTGAAAACGAACTAGATTTTTCATTCAGTGGACTAAAATCGCAAGTGATTAATTTGTATCGTAATTCTATTGATCGTGGGCAAAAATTAGATGAAGTTGCACTGGTTTGTTCTTTTCAACATTTAGTTGTTGAATATCTAATTTCTAAAGTAAAAAAAGCAATACAAAAGTACGAATTTGAATCATTAATGTTAGCTGGTGGTGTTAGTGCGAATTCATTGCTTAGACAAGAATTTCTTAAACTTTCAGACAAGGCGACTATTCCCAATCTTAAATATGCAACTGATAATGGTGCAATGATCGCAAGATGCTTATACGAAAAACTAAAAGATGTGCAAAAATAGTCTGTAAAGCTACTGAAAATATCAAAATTGTTCCATTTCCCTTTGTTACTATATAATTATGAATATATATATTAATATAAATATAAATACTGCAAGAAGCAAATAAAAGTTTTGCGAGTTAGGATTGTTAGCATAGGAGAAATATGGCAACAAATAGAAGAAACGAAATTACCAATACAATTGTCAAGGAAATCGGTGTAATTTCAGAAACAGCAGGTGGCTACAAAAAAGAATTGAACCTTGTTTCATGAAATAATTCACAACCAAAATATGATATTAGAGATTGAAGCGAAGACCATTCAAGAGCTTCAAAAGGTATCACTTTAACACTTGAAGAACTTACAATTCTCAAAGACCTGATCGAAAAAGAATTAGAAACTATCCAAAAATAATTAACTTAACAAGAACTAATTCGACGAAACAGTTTTTGTTTTTTTATTTTTTAATAATTAAATCTGTAGAAAGGGGTTGTAATGCTTAATTTTCTCGAAAACAGAATTCAAAAATCTCTTGCCAAAATGGAAAAGAAAACCATTGTGCAAGAATCTGACATTCTTGAAACAACCCGTGACATCAAATTAGCTTTGTTAGAAGCTGACGTTAATTTACAAGTTGTGAAAGACTTTGTGAGCAACATCAAACAAAAAGCACTTGAATCAAGATTAGTGGGTTCGCTTAATGCTTCACAGCAAATGATTAAGATTGTTCACGAAGAATTAAAAAATGTTCTCGGGGGGCAAGTTCAAGAAATCAAAATTACTAAATTTCCATATGTTATTTTGATGGCCGGTTTACAAGGCTCTGGAAAAACCACAGCTGTTGCTAAACTCGCTTTCTACTTGAGAAAAAAGAATTTTATTAAAAAACCTTTAGTTGTAGCTGGTGACGTTTATCGTCCTGCTGCTGTTCAACAACTTGTGACTTTAGCAAAAGGTATTCAAATAGATTATTTTGAAAAAGGAACAAGTGACACGCCACAAAATATTGTTAAAGAAGCTCTGCTTTTTGCTGAACAAAACAAAAATGATTTAGTAATTATCGATACTGCTGGTCGTTTATCAATTGATGAAAAATTGATGCAAGAATTGAAAGACTTGCGCAGCATTGCTCATCCAAACGAAATTTTGTTCGTTGCTGATGCATTCAGCGGTCAGGATATTCTTAATGTTGCGAAAACTTTTCACGAAAACTTGAAATTAACAGGCGCAATTATTACTAAGCTTGACTCAGATGCTCGTGGTGGAGCAGCTTTAAGTATTGCTAAAGTACTGAATGTTCCAATTAAATTTATTGGTACCGGTGAAAAAACTTCTAACTTTGATCTTTTCTACCCTGATCGTATGGCTGATAGAATTTTGGGAATGGGTGATGTGCTTTCCTTGATTGAAAAAGCTGAAGAAGCAATTGACGCGGATATGGCACAAAACACAGTTGCTAAAATGTTAAGAGGTCAATTTACACTCGATGACTTAATGCAAAATCTTGCTCAAATTAAAAAATTGGGTAAGATGACGAAAATTATCAAAATGATTCCAGGTTTGGCTAAAAAGATTGACGAGCAAAGAATTGAAGAAGCTGAAGAAAAATTTAAAACTTATGAAATCTTGATTAATTCAATGACCATTAAAGAACGTAAAAACCCTAAATTACTTAAACAAGCTTCTCGCAAAGCTAGAATCATCAAAGGAAGCGGCCGTTCTGCTTTTGAATACAACCGTTTAATTAACGATTTCGAACAAATGGCAAAAAATATGACTGAAATGTCTAAGAAAATCAAAAGCGGTGACCTTGGTTCACTTGCCAAAATGGGTTTTGGAGGTGGTTCACTCTAATGACCAACTTTTTTAATCCTTATGGCAATCGGTTACCGCTCAGCGGTTTGTCGACAATTATTTATTTTTCTCTTGTTACATTAACTGTTTTGAGTTGCGTTTTACTTTGGTTTCTTAAATCAAGCGTAAAAAAACAATACTCGATGCACTCAACAATTTTAGGTATGCGTAAAATTACTTTTTGAAGAGTTTTTGGCTTGTTAACCATCATTTTTGCGATGGGACGCTCAGTAGTTTTAGCAGTAAATGACTTTCCAAATTTATGAGAAGTTATACCTTTACATCTATGCCGTACAGCTATTTTTCTAATTGGCATAATTTTGATTTTCAATAAACTGCACTGAATTAAATATTTTGGTTCAATCAGTTTATTGGGTGCATTTATTGCAATTTCGTACCCTGGTGCCGGACAAAATATTGGTGTAGACAGTTTTTATTTTTGAGATTACTATGTTGCACACACTTTCTTGTGCTTGATTACAAGCTACTTAATAATTGTTGTTAAAGCAAAATACACATTTAAAGATACTATTGTTACAATAAATATAATCTTTGTTTATTGTGTAATTTTATTTGTTATTAACTATATTACTGACATTTCAAATTCTGTGCCAGAACGCTGAAAAGCAAACTATCTTTATTTAGGTTTAACTCAAAGCAAACAAGATATTTCATTCCTTGCCCAAATTTTAGTGTGACCATACAATTTCTTTATTGTTACTGGCGTTTTAATTGCTTATATTCCAATTTCAATCTTAATTTGGTGTTTACAAAATAAACTTAATATTAGACTTGAAAACAAAAAACTTAAAATTAGTATTAGACACAGTAGAACTTGAAGAAAATACAAAAAATCGATGATTCATTATTGAGAAAATCACTGAATCACAAAATTACATCGTCGCAGAATAAATAAGGAGGCTTCCGCTTAGGAAGTTTTTTTATATAAAAAAGCGCTTCTTTAAAGAAACGCTAAAGTGAACAGTAAAACTGATTTGGAGGCACCAACGGGAATCGAACCCGTAATCAGAGTTTTGCAGACTCGTGCCTTCGCCTTTTGGCCATGGTGCCGTTTTTGCTAACAAATTATAGCAACTTTTTCTTAAAATACATCTAATCAGCAATAAAAAATGCCCTTAAAGGCACTTTTTGGTCAACATAATTGAAATGGCGATCCCTAGAAGAGTCGAACTCCTAACCTTTTGGTCCGTAGCCAAACGCTCTGTCCAGTTGAGCTAAGGGACCACTCAAATTGCTATAGTATTATAGCAACTTTTTAGAAAATTCCAATAAATTATGTTAAGGTTAAGCTTCTGCTTTTGGTGCTGGTTTTTGGTTAAATTTTGCTTTTACAAGAGTTTCAACTTCTTGTTTAAACTCTGGTTGTGCTGTGAAAAGTTCTTTGAGTGCTTTTTTACCTTGCGCAATACTTTTTTCAGCAAAAAAATATCAAGAACCTTTTTTGTTTAAAATACCAAATTCAACTGCGCAGTCAATTAATTCTGATAAAGAGTCAATACCTTGGCCATAAACAATTTCTGTTGTAAAACTTTTATATGGTGGGGCTACTTTGTTTTTCACAACTTTTATTTTTATTTCATTGCCTGTGATATCTTTACCTTCAACTATTGAAGTACTTTTACGAACTTCAATTCTAAGAGATGAATAAAATTTGAGAGCGCGCCCGCCCGTTGTTGTTTCGGGGTTACCAAACATCACACCAATTTTTTCTCTTATTTGGTTAACAAAAATAATCGTGGTTTTATTTTTATTTAGTGAAGCCGTAATTTTTCTAAGCGCTTTTGACATCAAACGAGCTTGCAGTCCGATTTGACTATCATACATATCACCGTTTAATTCAGCTTCAGGAACTAAAGCAGCAACACTATCCACCACAATCAAATCAATTGAACCTGATTTAGTTAATAAATCAACAATTTCTAATGCTTGTTCGCCACTATCGGGTTGACTTAGAATTAGTTCATCTAATTTAACACCAACATTTTGTGCATAAATGGGATCAATTGAATGCTCTGCATCAATAAAGGCTGCAATACCGCCAGCTTTTTGAATCTCAGCAATTGCGTGCAAACATAGAGTGGTTTTACCACTGCTTTCTGGACCATAAATTTCAATAATTCTACCTTTTGGATAACCGCCTACTCCAATTGCATTATCTAAAAGATAAGAACCTGATGGAAAAGTTTCTACAGATTCTACAGCGTTTTCATCACGAAAGATCATTGCTGCTTCGGTGCCAAATTTTTTAATAATATCATTTAAAATTGTTTCAATTTTTTGCGCATTTAAAACATTGTTGTCATTAGTTTCTGTGGTTGTTGTAGTATTGTTCTTTTTTATTTCGGTCATTTCTTGCCTCCACTCACATAAACATCAAAAAATAAACTTTGCAAAAAAATGAAAATTTTTTGGGAATTAATTTTAGGTTACAGCAAACACAATAAAAACAATTTGAACGTCTTAGCAATTTTTAACTTTTAGCGAATTACTATAAAATAATAATATCTTTGCTTAGATTACAAAAAATATTTGAATGAGGTTATTTAATGAAAATTAACAAAAAGTGATTTTGATTAGCAACTCCTGCTTTAGTCACAACAATACCCTTAATTTCTGCTGCGTGCTCTAATGAACAAAAAGAAACACCCGCAGAAAACCCACAACCTGCAACACCAAGTGAACCTACTACTGAAATTAGTAGTATCAGTCAAAGTATGACGTTGCCGGTACCAATGCTTACTAAAGAAATTGTCACAGAATTACAAAACGCGAAAACTAATGTAGCCAACTTTAATGCTAAATTTAATGAATTAGTTTTAACTAGTTTCAACCCTTTAAAAAGAGATGATTTTGAAGTTGCACACATAAAAGCTGATAGTGCCGAAAATCCTACTCGCGTAGAAGTACAAACAAAAGAATTTACAACAGATTTTGACGCAGAGGACAATAAGATCAACGAAAAAGAAATTATTACAACTTATACTTTAATAAAAGTACCTGCTGGAAAATTTGTGTCACGTCGCATCACTGTTGCAGGTGACTTAGAAGCTTTGAAAACTAATTTAGAAGCTAACAAAAATGATAAAGCTAAAATTACCGAACTCATCAATCAAAACAATAAGTCACACGACTTAATCTTTACCTTAGTTAAGTCAATTGAGTATAACGACGTAAAAACTACTTTTGATACTGCTGCGAACAAAAAACTTAATCTGTTCTTTAATTTAACAATGCAAGATGATTCAACTGCTGAACTTAAATTAGTTGTAGAATCAATTTAACATCAAGGCTAATTTAACTAAAAAACGTGCACAAATTTTGTGCGCGTTTTTAAATTTTATTTATTGCTTTCTGTTATAATACACAGGCATATTGCTTGGTGTCAAGCAGTTATGCTTGACACTATGTAACAGAGGAGTCATTTAATGGTAAAAATCAGATTAAAAAGATTGGGTAGCAAATTTAACGCTTGCTACAAAATTGTTGCTGCTGACTCAAGAGCTCCACGCGATGGTAGATTTATCGAAGCTTTAGGACAATACAATCCACAAAGCAAACAATTTGTTCTTGACGAAGAAGCTACACAAAAATGAATTAACAACGGCGCACAACTTACTACAACTGTTTTCAATTTATTTAGAAAACATGGCTTGAACGAAAAATTCTTAAAAAATAAAACTAGTAAATAATGAAAGTAAATTTTTTGACCCTTTTTCCTAAGTACTTTACACCTTTTGTTGGGGAATCAATTGTTGCCAAAGCAATTGAGAAAAAACTAATTGAAATTAACGTCGTTGACTTTCGAACTTTTTCTCCGGACACAAAATGACACAAAGTTGATGATGAAATTTATGGCGGCGGCCACGGTTTGCTCTTACAAGTAGAACCAATTGATCGAGCATTGGAATCGTTACAAAATCGAGGCGGACACAAAATTTTAGTTTCACCACAAGGCAAAGTTTTTACACAAGCGATAGCTAATCGCCTTGCTAAATATGATGAAATTACTTTAATTGCCGGACGTTATGAAGGTTTTGATGAACGGGTTGTTGAACTAGTTGATGAAGAAATTTCAATTGGCGATTATGTTTTGACAGGTGGGGAATTACCAGCAATGGTAATTGCAGACGCTGTTGTTCGACTTGTACCCGGCGTTATTAATGAATTAAGCCACCAACATGATTCATTTCAAACTGATGGTTTATTAGATTACCCGCAATATACACGCCCACGTGAATACAAAGGAATGAAAGTACCAGAAGTTTTGTTTAGTGGCAACCACGCGAAAATCGAGGAATGGAAGCAAAGGGCAAAATACGAAAAAACGTTAAAAAATCGTCCTGATATTATTGAAAGGATTAAAAATGAGAAATAAATTAATCGAACTTGTAGAATCAAGCCAGTTACGTAAAGACCACCCAGAATTTCGTGTTGGGGACAATGTAAAAGTTTATGTGCGTATTCGTGAAGGTGAAAAAGAACGTATCCAAATTTTTGAAGGTTTAGTAATCTCTAAAAAAGAATCTGGTACACGTGAAATGTTCACTGTTAGAAAAACATCATTTGGTATTGGTGTAAACAGAACTTTCCCATTACACTCGCCACTTATTGCTCAAATTCAAGTTGTACGTTCAAACAAAGTTAGACGTTCAAAACTTTACTACATGGAAAACCGTAGTGGTAAAGCAGCTAGATTGAAAGAAATTAAGCGTTAATTCACCAATCATCCTATGAAATAGAGTATTGCGAACAATTGATGTTCGCTTTTTTATTATTTTGCGTTAAAAAAATGAATGGTAACCCATCCATTTTTGCTAATTATTTTTTTCCTACAACAAGTGCACATTTTCTTCTTTGCATTTAGCTAACATTTCTTTTGGCCAAATTGCTGCTTGCACTTCACCAATATGTTTTTTCTCGAGTAAAAACATTGAAAGTCGACTTTGTCCAATTCCGCCGCCAATTGTTAATGGCAAAGAATCTTCGAAGATGCCTATGTGATAGGCTCCAAAATCATTTTTATCTTTGTTCACAAAAGCTGCTTGTTTCTTTAGTGAATCAGCATCAACTCTTATTCCCATTGAAGAAACTTCGATGGCTTTATCATTGACATAATCATAGAAAATCAAATCGCCGTTTAGTTCTCAATCATCATAATCAAACGCACGGTCTGAATGTTTAATACCATCTTGTAAAGGATATCCAACTTGGTAAACAAAGAAAGCTTTAACTTCACGCGCAAAAACATTTTCTCTTTCAGTAGGAGTCAAATTTGGATACTTATCTGCTAATTCTTGTGATGAGATAAAAACTAACTCTTCTGGTAGTTTTTTTACAAGCTGAGGATAGTCGAAAATTAATTTGTGTTCTACGAATCTTACTGTTTTATAGATCTTTTGAACAACTGATTTTAAAAACTCTAAGTTACGTTCTTTTCGATCAATAATTAATTCTCAATCTCATTGATCTACATAATATGAATGCAAATAATCTAGATTTTCGTGTTGTCTAATAGCATTCATATCGGCTCAAATACCTTCATGTAAATTAAATCCATAACGATGTAAAGCTTCGCGTTTTCACTTTGCTAATGAATGCACGATTTCAAGAGTTTCATTTACTTGTTTTGGGTTAAAACTTACAGGTGTTTCGCCAGATAAACCATCATTAATTTTTGTGCTTTGGCGAACAAATAAAGGTGCCGACACACGAGTTAAATGTAATGTTTTACTGAGATTTTTAATAAACAGATATTTTAAATCTTGAATTGCAAGTTGTGTTTCTTTAACGTTCAATTTAGTTCGATACATTTTGAGTTTTTTGTTTCTTTTCTACTCTGTGATATTTGGTAATCATTGCTAATTGTGATGAGTAAAGCATTAATGATAACGCTTGTCACGTGATTGGTGAAATTAAATCTGATAAACTGCCTTGGTTGTAACCAATAAAGAAGAAGTAAATAATTCATACTACGTTATTCACTACAAAAATTGTCACCATTGGTGTCGAAATAGTATTAAATCTTTTAGTTTCAAAGTTTCTAATGATTTGTGGCAAGAACGCAAACACGCTTAACATTGGCACAATTTGCGCAAGCACTTTGTTAAGTTCTTCAGAAACGTTGAATGGTAGCGCAAGTTTAAGAATAGCAACAATTAAGAACGCTGAACTAAGTGTTAACGTGATCGCAATGACAATAATTGCATTTCTTTCTCTTTTTTTGTGTAAAACTTTTGCCTTTTCGTTCTTTTCAGCTTCTGAAACTCTAAGGGGTCTGTATTTGTAAAGGAAATACATATAAACCGAATAAATGTAAAGGCAAATAATATTTGCGATAAACGAAGCAATTAAATTTTGAAATGCCCCATAAACCATTCAACCAATTAAAGCAACGAAGAAAATTCAATATTGATAATATTTAGTTTCTGGATGTATTTTTTTAGTTTTAACAATTTCTACTAGTTGTGGAATTGTTAACGATGCAGTGATAATTGTGGCTAGTAACCCAAAAACAAAAGCGATTCAACCACTTATTTCATTGAGCGGATTGATTTTGTAAATTTCAAAAACCTTATCCATTTTTACCTTTCGTGTTCAATTATTTTATTAATTTCATTATTTACAAGTTCTGGCGCACTATAGAAAATTGCATGCCCAGCACCTTTGACCATTAAATTATCAACCTTGTTTTCTTTTAACACAACTTCCATCATTTCTGGCGGCAAAACTTTATCAAATTCGGCGTATAGAACTTTTTTATACGGATATTGGGCTCAAAGTGGCTTGATATGCGTTTGTAAATAATCAAAATTAGTTAGTTCATCATTAACTAATTTATAAAATAAATTGTATGTTAAATCTAGCATTGCTTGAGGAGTTTGCAAAATTTTATTTTTAATATGTGGCATTTGTGCCAATTTTTCCTCACTTGGCGCAAGCAATCAAGTGTAGTTATACCAAAGTCTTTCTGAGGTTTGGGGAATAAAGAAAGGAACTTTTTCTTTTAAAAATGTTTTTCAAGCCGGATCGTTATAGTAAATAGCTGGAGCACAAAGCAAAGAATATTGTAAATTTTCAAAGTTCTTACTAAGCATTAATGTGATGTGCGCTCCCATTGAGTGAGCGACAATTCAAAATTTTTGTTGCCCGATTTTTTGTTTGATAAATTCGGTTACTATTTGCGAATAATACTCTAACGTAATGGTTTTCGTTACATCACGTGACTCTCCACAACCTGGCAAGTCAATTGCGATTAATTTGTAATTTCTATTTGTATAACGAGCTATGCTGCCAATTCTAAGTCCCGAGTCACCAAAACCATGAATGAATAAAACAATTTTGGCATCACGAATATCAAAATCTTCGTCCTGTCAGTAAACTATATTCTGACCAAAAATTTGAATTTCTTGTTTCTTCATCTTCTTAACCTAACAACAAAGTAAGAATTTCTTGTTTTGTAATTGTTCCAAAATATTCTTCAAATTTAATGCTGTCTAAAACTTTCAAAATCGCGCTTTCATTTAACTTTACACCAGCGAATAAAGGTTCAATTTCACGCACATTTTGTTTGCTCAAAAAGTCGCCTTCAAACACAAGTTCTTTAATAATACCTTGTTCGATATTGCCATTAATTTTTAAGATGCCACCATCAAATTTATTGGCGTTTGAAAAAGTAAAATTAGCGGCTTTATTGTAAATTCATTCTTCTGAAGAAAACTTAGCTCTTAATTCAGCTAATTTTGCAGCATATTGTTCTGCCGGCACTTCAACCAATTCACCATGTTTGTTGGCAACGAAATAGTTAACCAATCTTTGCACAAACTCGTGTACATCCATTTTTGTTGGCAATTCGTCAAAAATGTTAGTTACACGCTTACGCACTGACTGAATACCTTTTGACTCGTATTTAATTTTCGATGGATTTAGTGCACTAGCTAGAATAGATAAATTAACATTGAAAAGTAGTGTACCGTGACTAACAATTCTGTTGCCACTTACGTATTGAGCATTTCCGCTAATTTTTGCACCATTAACTAAAATATCGTTACGTCCTTTAAATTCGGCATTCAAACCTAATGATTGGAGAAAACCAAGAATTGGTGTTAAAAAACGTTCGTAACCACTTTGTTTGTTGTAATCAGTAATAAATGAAAAACAAACATTGCCTAAATCGTGGTAAACAGCGCCACCGCCTGATAATCTACGTGCAAGCTGAATGTTGTGTTCTTGGACAAATTGGCGGTTAATTTCTTCACGTGTGTTTTGGTTATTACCAACAATAATCGCGTTTGAGTGTTGATAAATTAAAAGCACATCACCAGTAATCGCTGGATCGTTCATAATAATATTTTCATATGCTAAAGTTTCATATGGGGTTAAGGATTTGATTCAATAAATTTTCATATTTTCCTTTGTGTCCTGTAACATTAAGTTGTTAACTAGTATCTTTTTTTTACTTTGCGAGTAATTATTACAATATAAAAACCAGTCAACCTGGTTTTTAAATTATATGTCAATTTAAATTTGGACTTTTGATAAGTATTTACGACGGAAGTATTCACTTTTCTTAAAGTAATGAATTCCCACGGTTTGCGCGATGCCTCATAAACTGGTAAAGATTCAGTAAACTTGCACACCGGCACCAAAGATTACCGTAAGGATGACAAAGAACACTAAGAAGTAATTTTGCATACGGTTGGATTTTCTCAATGCTTTCTTCTCGTCAATTGTCATTCTTTGTTTGAACTTCTTCCGATTCAAAATCCGCGGCAGAATTTGTGAGAGTACCTGCGTGACGACTGCGAAGAAGAGCAAGCCAAAGTATTGTCAATGACCATTATAAATTCATTCACGTCATGAGGTGGCCGCAAATGAAATGCCCAGTCAAGTAGTTGATTTCAGCGTTGGCACACTCTGAATTACCCGTCACATCGCAATGAAGATCGGCAACGAAATGAACGTACTTAACAAAATATCAACAGGATTAATCCCGTGTTTTTTGTAAAGTTGTTGCACCTCTTGTTGGTGACGTTGTTTCATTTGTTTATTATTTTTAAATTCAGCGTACTTAGCATCAATTTTTGCTTTCTTCTGCTTAATATCTTCTTGTCATGTTTGGCTCACTGTTGCTTTTCAAGTGAATAAAAGCGCAATGACACGAGTAATAATCACAGCCACAAAAATTGCCAAAATCGAAGTTCAACCCCCAGCTGCTGCTAATGGGTTTCTAATCAAACCCGTCAACGCACCCATTGGGTAGGCAAAGAAACCAAAGAAAGGACCTAGTGCCCAAGCTTCGCTTCAACTTGAAATTGGTTTTTGTGCATCTGTATTCAGATAAGCCAACTTAGTATCTTTTGCATACTGCGCACTAAGTTGACCAATTTCATAGTCAGCTTTCCAGTATTTTGTGTTGAGTGCATTCCCATTTTTATCCACAGCGTCTTCACCTGTGGTAGTTTTAACACGCACAAACGCACTTGGGTCTACTTTACTGAAATTAGTTGCTGCCAAGTAAGACTTGATTGTTTCTCATGATTTCTGTAAAGCATTGTATTCTTCTTCTGTAATAGTTTTTTTCGGAAAAGTTCCATCCACAATTGTCTTTCAGACCTGATTGTAACGCTCACCTACATCTGAATTATTTTCAGCTGTCACAAAGGCTGGATCGTTAAATTGTGTTGCATAATAACTGTCTTGTGTAAAGGTATTACGATAAAGAAATTCTAAAACATCACGATTAAAGCGTACATTAGCATATTCAGCACTATCAGAAAATGTGTTAGCTACTTTTGCTAATCTAGCTTGACCTAGTTCCACTTTATGCGCTTCGTCTTCAAGAAACTTATTATTGGTTTGGTCATATTGATAAATGTATTTTTTGTTATCAGTTAAACCACGGTAAGTATAAGTTTTAGCTGTGCTGCCTGAAGTGGCTGGTTGTTCGGTGAAAAAGTTACCAAGCGTAAAACCATCTTCAAGAAACATAATGTCTTTGTAAGAATCATAAATCGAACTATATGAAGTTGCTGATGATGCTTTAAATAAGTACTTGCCATTATTTTGAACAATGTATTGCCCACCAACAAATTTATCACTTTTATCAAGCAACTGAATACCAGTTGAGTAGCCACCATATTCACCGTAGGTGCCACCATTTTCTTTGGTTTGTGCTTGGATACCACTTAAAGTTTCAGCACCACCACTGATGTTTTTAGAAAGTAAAAAGTTATATTCACGATTTTGTACGAGCGAATAAAATGTGCCGTCTTTTAAAAATTTATCGCTCTTAACATAAGTTGCTGGCTTAAAAGTTGCCACCGAAGGTGCGATTTCATCTTTGTTAAGATAAAATTCAACACCACCCCCAGTGTAGGTAGAAGATTTAACAACCATTGACTGCACGCAACCAGTCATCGTGATACCAAAAATACTTACATAGAAGAAGGTTTTGAGTCAGAATCAAATTCGTTTTCAGACACTTTTCTTCTGTACTTGTTTGTTGTGTTTTTGGGTGAAATAATCAAAATTTTGTGATCTGTCGTTGTTTTTCATATCTATTTTTCGTGAAACTTGTTAAATAGCTTTTTTGTTGTGTTGTGTTTCGACTGAAAGTTTAAGTTTAAAAAACTTTTACGTAATATCAACACAAAGTGGAAGTTGAGATTATAAATTCCAAGGGAATGCAAAATAGCTTTGACCTGGCGTTTGTAATAATTGCGTTTGACTGCATTGCAAAATTTCTTTGGCACGGTAATTCCAATTTTAAAATTCGGCGCACTTTCATAGTACATAATTAAGTAGCTGTTTACCAACTGTTTTCCTGTTTTGATTACCGCGTCAAATTCTCAACTCTTTTGCAAACGATATTTTTTCTTCATATTTAAAGCTATTTACTTGAAACAGTTAATCTTTTTCTACCTTTTGCTCTTCTTGCTGCTAATACTTTACGACCATTAGCTGTTGACATTCTCGCTCTAAAACCATGAGTTTTGGCGTGTTGTCTTTTGTTAGGTTGATATGTTCTTAAGCTCATTTTTTCCTCCTTTTTTGTTTGTAAAGTAACATTTTAAATATTGAATATCTACAGTTTGAATGAATAAAATGCTTTAAAATTATATATAACAATTTCTAATTTATATATAAAAGCTTAAGTCTAGAATTAGCGTTTAAACACAAACTTAAGTTGACTAAAACATTATTTTTCGTAGCAATGAGGGCATTATGCTTAATTTAAAATTTTTACTTGAAAACGAAGCAAAAGTACGCAGTCTTTATGAAACCAGAAAAGTTGATTATCAGCAACTTGACAGACTGTACGCGATTGCTAAAGAACGTGGCCAAATCATGTTTGAAGCACAGCAAAAAAAAGCTCAATTAAGTGCTTTTAGCAAAGAATTTGTTCGTTTGAAAGACAACCCAAATGAACTAGCAAATCTAAAAAAACAAATTGAAGTCATTAAAAAAGAACAATTAACACTTGAAAAAAATGCGAAAACTTTTGACGACAAAGTGCAATCAATTCTCGAAACTTTACCAAACTTACCTCTTGATGAAGTTCCACTTGGCAATAGTGATCTTGAAAATAAAGTGCTTGCTGTGCACGATAAATTAGGCAGAGGTTTGGTTGTTAAAGGAATTAAACCTCATTACGAAATAGCCTATAAACTAGGTTTATTTGAAACAGAGCGAGCTGTCAAACTTTCTGGTTCAAGATTTGTGATTTATCGTGGACAAGGTGCAAAATTAGTTCGTGCCCTAAAAAATTTCTTACTAGATTTACACGCCAAAAATGGTTACGAAGAAGTAGAAATGCCAGTACTTGTAAAACCCGAAATAATGTTTGGAACAGGTCAACTTCCTAAATTTAAGGAAGATTTATTTTTCTTAGAAAAAGAAAATCTTTATTTGATTCCAACTGCCGAAGTACCAGTCACTAACATTTATAACAATGAAATAGTTGACTTGAGTACACCACAACGTTTTACGGCTTATACAGAATGTTTTCGTTCAGAAGCAGGAAGTGGAGGCAAGGACACTAAAGGTATCATCAGACTGCACCAATTCAAAAAAGTTGAACTTGTTGAGATTGTTACGGAAGATGATGGTTTAAAAGAATTTGAATATATGCTAAAAGAAGCGAAACTGGTACTCGAAGAATTAGAATTACCTTATCGCGAACTTTTATTATGTCGTGGTGACCTTGGTTTTTCAGCAAGAAAAACCATCGACCTTGAAGTGTGATTGCCTTCAGAATTTAGATTTAGAGAAATTAGTTCGGTTTCATACATGGGTGACTTTCAAGCTCGTAGAGCTATGATTCGTTATCGTGACCAAAACGGTGATACCAAATATGCTCACACAATGAATGGTTCCGGACTCGCAATTGATAGACTTGTTGCCGCAATTTTAGAAAATTACCAAAACGAAGACGGAACAATTACTGTGCCTACAAAACTTGTCCCTTATATGAACGGGCAAACCATCATTAAATAATGTATACGTTATAAAATAATATTTTAAATTAACTCTATTTTATAGATATATTCGCAAACAGAAAGGAGTTAGTATGAAATCAAATATAAACGTTTTAAGAAGAGAAGAGCAAATTAAAAACTTATTAGCGCAGATTATTACTTATGACTTAAACAACGCTAATATCATAGAACCAACAGTGGTCGATTGTAAATTATCGAACGACCTTTCACATGTTAAAGTTTATTTAACCTTTGCCCAAAACTCAACAAAAGGACTTGAGGCAATAAATAATGCAAAAGGATATATTCGAAAACAAGTTGCGAGAAATTTAGATTGAAGAAAAGTACCTGAACTTAACTTTGAATTAGACGAAGTGTCAAAAGAAGCATTAAGAATTGATAAAATACTTCACAACATTAAAGAAAATAATTAAAAAAGCAAACAACTTTCTTCTGGTGTTTGCTTTTTTTAATATTAAATATATCGGAAGAGAATTTTTGGTTTTTTACCAATTTTTGAAAAAATGGTGTTGGATTTTTTTCCATCTCTTGTAACTACTTTGTAATAAAAGACAAGTTGTTCAGAACCTTCATTAGGTTTTTTGCCATCGATATATTTTAATTCTACACGCTGAAACTCAATATCAAAATCACCCTCAATTATCACAACTTTGTTTTTAAGTCACTTTCTATACGCTGCGTTGGTATTAAAAGTTTCGATAAAAGCCGCTACTGATCAGTGACTATCTGGATAATCACTGACGATTTCTCATGTAAAAGGTTTGTAAGTAGCTTCGTTTATGGATTTCTTTAACTGAAGATCAATATTGTTATCTAAGTTTACTTTGTGATAAACAATTGAACTTACTGGCTGCGAATCTTCTTCATCTGTTTTAAATGAGTCAAAGAACAATTTTACATATGTTCCATCCGCAAAAGGTTTTTCTTTTTCGTTTTCAACATTATAAATATTAAAAATTTCAACACCTTTAAACACAGCTTTATGATTTCCTAAAACTTCGCCCTCAAAGTTGAATTTGTCTTTGTGTTGTTCAAAATAATTTTTAAAGTCTCATAAACTTTCAAACACACGTTCTCTATCATTTGAGAACGACATAGGAACGTTTTTGTTCTTGACGCTTGAGTTGTAAAATTCAATTGGCAAAGGTTTAAAGAACAATTTAAAAACAGGACTTTTTTTAATGAAACCATTTCTTTTATCGGTTACTGTAAGTTGTGCTTGTACTTCACCAAAACTGTAATTTTTTTCCAAGATTTGATATGAAGCTTCATAATTTTCAGGATCAAGTGGCGAATATTTTGCGCCTGAACTCATATTTCCGCTAATATATGCTTGGATATCGCTTTCATCAAAATCATAAATTGATGTTTTATTGGAATCCTTATCTTTTAAATCCATATAGGATATTCTTGCGGTTTCAAATTCTGCAATTTGTTCAATTGATTCGTAAGGTGAAATTTGTTTCAAACCTTTTATAGGCATTCTGAATCATGAACTTGTATTTGTGCCTGATTTAATTCTCACTTTAAGTCGATATTCATTTTTTGAACTGTCTGGAATATAATACATATCTCTGGCAAATTCGACCCCGTAATCATAATCGCGATCAAAAGTAAGTAGTATACCGTCAACTGGCTCCATTAAATTTAAGCGCTCGTGAAAATCAAAATTATTAAGCTTAAAAAGCTCAAAAGCAGTTACATAACCATTATGGTACCGTCGATTTCCAAAGAGACCTTTTGTCTCGCTGTAAACAACAGTAAATTTCTTTATTTTGGAAACAAATAAATTATCCAAAGAATTATCTTTAGTTGGAATTACGTTGATTAATTTTGTTTTTAAAAAATTTGTAGATAACACTCCGTCCTTCTTAAGAAATACTTTTATATCTAGTGTGTTATCAAAATATGAGTCTGCATCGACTTCGTAAAAGAATTTTCCGCCATCTAATAATTGATCCGGGTTGTCTTTTTTGGTATCACTATCGTTTGTGAAATAGTGAATTTCAAAAATATTTTTATTTGCTTTTTGTAAAATTTCATCTTTTACAAAAGTTTCGCTTGGATTTAAGTTAAAGGATGTAATTTTATTTAACAACAAATCCAATTGCTCCGAAGTGTGACTTGGAGTTCCTTCAAAAGGAACCTCTTCATCAACTTCTTCTCCCGTTTTTTCCTCAGACGCTTTATTTTCACCGTTTGTTGATGGTGCAGTTTCATCGTTTGCTGATGGTGCAGTTGTTTCATTTTGCGAATTTGAACTTGTCAATGTGCTTCTGCCACCGTATCAAAAACATGAAACCGCACTTACTGGTAAAAGTATAGACAGTGCAGCTACAGGTAATAAAAATAATTTTTTTATTTTCATAAAAATCACCTCAATTTTGAATTTCAAAAAAATTTTCTTTTTTTTTTTTTTTTTTTTTTTTTTTTTTTTTTTTTTTTTTTTTTTGAAGAAGAAAGGTGATTTCAATATGAAAACTTTTTTATTATTTCAATATTATTTTTGTTATCTATAACACAATCAAAATTAACGGTGTTTAAAACTTTTAGTTACTATTTGCGTTAAACTTAAAAAGGTTAAAAATTTTTAATTATTACATTTAAAAACTTAAATTTTTTCGAGTAATTTTTTATCAATGTAAATGTTGTTCTTTAAATTGTGTTCATTTATCTTGCCGTATGTTATCTTAAAACCATCGAGAAAAACATTCATGTCATCGATAATGTTGTTTTTGTTGTTGAAAATATATTTATAAATTTTGTCTCTTAATTTTTCATCACTAACACGCAAAACATAAATGGCTGGTGAAACATAATATGTTGAGTCACTTATTGCTATTTTTTTGTTATTTGGTAAACTAGAAATCAAAATGTCATTCTTTTGTGCAATTTTTGCTGACTTTTTATGCTTATTGTTCTTAATTTTGATTTGACCATTTTCAATGTCCGAGATTTCAATATATTTGGTGTTTTCGTTGACTAGCTTTTGCTTTTGTTCTTCAGAATAAATTGGATTTATTTCGTCAATTAAAGAATCAAGAGCAACAAAATCACCTTGGTGTTGTTTATATCTTGTATAAATCAATTGGCTTTTGTGGTCTTTATCGTCCACTAAAATTTGATTTAATTTAGTTACAAAAGCATATTTTGGCAAATCTTTTACTACACCAGTCAAGATAAACTTCTTAACAAGTGGGGCATAATTTTTAACTAAGTTATTATTTAAAATAGTTATTCCTAATTTATTACGATTCGAACTGAATTCATAACCTAAAAACTGCTTTTCTTTTGTTGTTGATTCAAAAAGCATTTTTGGGGAATTAATAATTAACAACTCATAATTTAACTGATTTTTATCTAATTTTTGTTTTTTTAAAAATAAAATAATTGGAGAAGTAGTGGTTCCGCTGAAAGTATTATCTGCAGACTCGAAAATTGCTAAAATTTTGAAATTTTCTAGTACAAATTTACGTGCATAAATATATTGTTGACTAGTTAGAAACGACCTTGGTAAAACAATCGCTCCGATTCCATCGTTTTTTAATAATTGTTTAGTTCTTTCAATAAATAAAACTTCGATTTCAGATGATTTTTCGTCTAAATGTTTCAATAAAGAAAAGTCTTGCTCATTAATGTTTTTCTTTTTGATGTTTTTCATAAACCCAGCAACTGAATACGGTGGGTTAGCAATAACGAAATCAAAGATAGCATTTTCCTTCTTTTCGGAATATAGTAAGGTACTTCTGTATTCAATGGCGTCAAATTTGTCAATTCCATCGCCATTAATGATCGTGGCATCACCATCGCCATTTAAAAAAGTTGAAATTTTGGTAGTTTTTGCTAACCGATAATCCTTTTCAATTGCCACAATCGAATCACGTGCTCAACTAAAAGGACTAATTTTATAACTTTGTAACTTCTTTTGAACTTGAGACGAAGTTTCGATATTAATCTCATCCAAAACAGACTGAACAAAATCCATATAAGCAACAATAAAGTGTCCGCTCCCACTAGCGTAATCTATCATTTTCGGCACAATCTCATCGTTTTTATTTTCAATATTTTCTCGAATTTTGTTCGCAATTGGTAGTGAATGAATCATAAAATCAACAATGGGCATTGGAGTGAAAAATTGGCCGGCTTCTTGTTTTCAAGATGTGTTTAATAATTCTTCAAAGAAATCTCCCAAGAATTGATGTTTGTTGTTGTATTTAAAACGATAATTTTGAAGTAACAAAACTAATTCTTTCAAAATTTGAGCGTTTTCTTCAAAAGTTTTGTCGTCAAAAACTTCAATGAAAGCAAAAGCACTATTCTTTTTTAAACGAAGATTATCTATCATTTGTTTAATAAAGAAAGATGATTTACTGTTTTTCAATAATTCATAAATTTCACTATCAGAATAATCAATAATATCTTTCTTCATATAGACACTCATACCTAATTTGTATAAATCATTGAGTCTTTTTATGAATGAAATATTGTCATCAAGTCCTTGAATGAATTGAAATTTAACACCCGTAACCTTTTGTCCGTTAACTTCAAAACTAGTATCTTCTTTGAGTTCATCATAAACTTTAGCAACAAAAATGTTTATCATTTTATCAAAAGCATTTGACTTATCAGATACACTGTTTTGTCTTAAAATTGTCAGAAATTGATTGAAAATTGTTTTAACTGAATCATTATCAATCTTTTTGAGTTGTTTGTAAACAACTGGCGTAAATTTAATATCAAACAAATTGTTTTCCAAAACATAAGACGCTGTATTTCAAGTCTTATTTCAATTATTAAACATATCATCAACAGAAAGTGAATTTCTTAATGTGTCATTAACAAAAATATTATAAAACTGGTGTGAATGATTTGAGAAATTGTATGTATAGTAAGAACCAACTTTAACGCTTTTGTCTTGAAACATATAACTAAACAATTGTTTTGTGTACTTTTCGTGTTTTAAATTGATATATTTGCTTATTTCGACAATGTTCTTAACTTCGAAAAAGTAATATGGTTTACCATTTTGATAAAGAGCAACATCGCAATAGCCAGATGAATCGTGTCCTAATTGTCAACTTTTTTCTAAATAGAGTTCATTTCTTATATAACCTTTTTGAAATAGCTCACAAATCAGCATTAAAACAGATCAATTTTCTGAATTATTCAAATTCAGGATTCTCTCGTGACCTAAATTAGAAAAATTTTCTATTTCCCATTTAAGCGAGTTCATATCAACAATCACTTTTTCATTTTTGATAAAGAAAGTAAAAATCCCTTCTTTTTCTATGAAATTGACAAATTTTTCTTTTAGTTCATTTAGATATAAATATTGATTCATATGGAATCCTCTGTTGTTATTGAATATACTTTTTAAAAATTTTATGTAAATTCAAATAAAGAAAAAACAAAATAATAGATATTTAACATTTTGAAAATCTATGCGCAAAGTTGATTAGATCAACGCAAAATATAAAATTTATTTAGCTTAATGAAACATTACGGTTTTTGCGCAGTTTACTCTTTCTTTTGTTTATATTTACATTAAAAAAAGAAAAATTAACAGCGAACTGTTAATTTTTTATGCTTAGTTTTTCTAATAATTGTTGATTAGCTATAGTTGGGTTAACTCTTCCTTCTGAAAGTTTCATAATTTCACCCAAAAGCATTTTAGTAACTCTATCTGGTCGATTTTTGAATTCTTCAAAGCTCTCTGGTTTTTTAGCTAAAATTTCGTCAACTCATTTATTAATCACATTAATATCACTAATTTGTGCTAATTTGTGTTCTTCGACCAATGAATCTATTGAGTTTTCATTAAAATTACACAATAAAGGAATCAACTTCTTAAATGATTTTCCAGAGAGAACTTCTTGATCCAATAAATTAAGTGCTTGTTCTAAATGTTTTTTTTGAATGTTTAATTCATCAACTTCAACGTTTTTAGAATTTGCAAGTGATACAACTTCAGCGAAAAATAATTTTGATAACTTGTCTTTGTCGAAATAATTAATCGAATCAAAATAAGTCGCAAGTCTTAAATTGTTTGTCAAACTATCGATATAGATTTGATTTAAGTTATAAGATTTGTATCTTTCTTCTTTTTCTCAAGGAAGTTCGTTCAATTTAATTTTTTGGAGAAAACTATCTGTTAATTTAATTAAAGGAATGTTTGGTTCTGGGAAATATTTGTAATCAACTTCGCCAGTTTTTGTTCTCATCACAACATTTTCTTTTAATTTTTCATCAAAACGCTTTGTTTGTTGAAGAATCTTTTCATTACGAATAATTTTTCTTGATTGCAGCTCGATTTCAAAATCGATTGCTTTTTTCATATTTGAAAAAGTATTGATGTTTTTAATTTCAACTTTTGTTCCAAAACCGCTGTAACCAAAAGGTCTAAGTGAAATATTAACATCTGCTCTCAATGAACCATTTTCCATTTTCGCATCTGAAATACCAAGACTAAGAGCAACTTTACGAATCATATCTACATAAGCCACTGCTTCTTCGCTTGATCTTAGTACTGGATATGTAACAATTTCAATAAGTGGTACACCAGCTCTGTTGTAATCAAGTTTGGTTATTTCGCCATCATGGTGTTGACGAGCAGTATCTTCCTCAAGGTGAATTCTTTCGATTTGAATTTTCTTTTCGCCTTGACTTGTTCTAATTGATAAAACACCGTTTTTGCCAATAGGTCTATAATATTGTGTTATCTGGAAACCTTTTGGTAAATCAGTGTAGTAATAATTCTTGCGGTCAAAATGCAATTCTGTGTCAATTTCCATTTTTAAAGCACGCGCTAATTGCACAGCAAAAATCACTGCTTGTTTGTTTAAAAGCAGCAAAGTTCCTGGATATCCTAAGTCAATCACATTAATATTTGTATTCGGTTCTGCATCAAAATTATTTATTGCTGGAGAAAACATTTTTGTTTTTGTATTTAGTTCTAAATGAATTTCAATACCAATAATTACTTCAAAATCATTCATAGTTATTCTCCTTTTTTATTGAACTTTGTTAAAAATTCTTCAAATCATAAAGCGTAGGAAAGCAATTTGTCATCTGCATAAAGTTTAGCATCTAAAGCCAAGTTAACTGGTAAACCATCAACTTTAGTAAAAGGTATTGAAATAGATGGATTTCCGCCTAAATTAGAGCCAGTAAGAATGTAGTCCATAAAGCCATAAGATGGGCTTGTTCCATCAATTAATGGGGCTTTGTCAGCTGAAGCTGGAAAAACTAAAACATCATATTTATTGTGCAAACTTTTAAGATATTCCACAATAACTCTTCTTGCTTTTTGGGCTTTCAAAAATAATTCTTCTTGGTTTGAAGCAAACAAAAAAAAGCTACCTAAAGTTAAACGGCGTTGCACCATTTTGTCAAAACCTTGTGAACGCGTATTGGTCATAATTTGTTCTCAATTTTCGCCATCTTTGCGATTTCCGAAGGCTATTCCGTTTAAATTTGAAAGATTTGATGATGCTTCAGAATATGAAATAATGTCGTAAACTGGTTTGATGGCAGTAAGAATTTTTTCATCAACTTCAACTCATTCAAAAATTTCATCGCCTTTAAATTCTTTTGAAAGTTCTTTGAAAAGTTTTTGATATGCATTCGAAAGTTGTGAGTTTAAGTTGTCAATTTTTAGTACACCAACTTTTTGAGGTTTTGTTTTTTGCACATTTTGAATGCCAACTTTTTTCGTATTAAAATCTTTTGAGTCTATGCCATAGGTACATTGGGAAACTTTAACTGCATCAGAGACGTTATGTGTAAAGAAAGCAACAGTATCTAAAGATGAAGCATAAGCATAAAGTCCAAAACGACTAATAGCTCCGTATGATGGTTTAAAACCAACTTTTCCATTGTAACTAGCAGGCAATCTAACGCTATCTCCTGTATCTGAGCCAAGAGCAAAACCAATGTTGTCTGTCAAAGTTGCGACCGAACCTGATGATGAACCTCCAACTAATCTCTTTGGATCTAGTGGATTGCGAATTAAACCATTGCAACTATAAGTTCCTGTGCCACCCAATGCTAATTCATCACAATTCACTTGGGCAGCAGGAATTGCTCCAGCTTCTAAAAGTTTTTGTACAACAGTTGCGTTGTATGATGGTTTAAAACCTTTCAAAATTTTGCTTGAGGCAGCACATTCAATGTCTTGAATTGCATAATTCGCTTTGAGAGTGAAAACAACATCTTTTAGTTCGCTTGTTTTTGGCGAAACAGGTGACTGGCCTAATACAACTGTAACACTATTACTTTTATCGTTTTTCAATTCTACAAGAGCTTGTTCTAAATTACCTTTTACTTTAAAAGACATTATTTCACCACCTTTTTAATAATAATGTAGTCATCATCTTGGTCTTTTGCGTTTTGAAGCGCAATTTCTTTGTTGATGTTAAATGTTGTATCAGCAATATCATCTCTCAAAAAGTCATCAATTGTTGTCGAATCAATTCTTGTCATAGGCTCAACATTTTCTAAATTTAATTCATCGAGTAATTTAAGATTCTTGTAAATATCGTTTCATTCAAGCAGAATTCCTTCTAAAACTTCTTCGCTAGGTTCAAGCATAAGTGAAGCAACAATACTTTTTAATTTTTCTTTATCAATTTTTAACATCGCTCTCCTTTTTAAATTCTCAAGGAACTTTTGATTCGAAGGTTTTTTCGTTTAAATATACTAAATTATCATGCAAATTATGAAAAGTTAGTTGGTGTGAATGTAAATACATTCTTTTTGCAGATTTACCACCATATTTTTTATCTCCATAAATAGGAGTATTAAGTGCTTTTAAAGTTAATCTGATTTGATGTTTTTTACCTGTTAGAATATAGGCGAATTTTTTATTATTTAAATTAGTAAATTTAGTGCAAATAGGAGAATCTGGATTAATAAGAGCATCTCTCTTTTCGCCATTTTGCACAATATCTATACAAACAATATCGTTGTTTGATTCAAAATCTGACTCAAATACATATGCTTTATCGAAGTATTTTGTTTTTGCGTTTAACTGAACTAAATTTGAATGTGATTTTGCATAAAGCACTATTCCACTAGTCTCTTTGTCAATTCGGCCAATGTGACTAGGTCTAAAATTTCCGGGAATATTTTTAAATTTTAAATAGTTCAAAACTTGAAAATCAAGACAATTTGCCTCGGAATGAATTGAAATTCCAACCGGTTTATCAACTATCAAGATGTTTTCATCTTCGTAAATAACATCAAAAGTAGGTTTTGCTTCTTTGAATTCATCGTTTTGGTTATTTTCAATCTCTCTTGCGAAGAAAATTTCAACTACATCACCACTTTTTAAAACTAACTTATCATCTTTTGTTCTAGCACCGTTAATTTTGATATCTTTATTACGAATGAGTCTATATAATAAGCTCAAAGGATAACTTACAAAAATTTCCTTAAGAAACTTTAGCAACTTTTTACCATCATTTTCTGGCAAAATGACAAAATGTTTTCACTTATTTTGATTCATAAAAAACAATAAATAAGGGAGCTTACAAGCACCCTTATTTTAATCCTGTCTTTGACTATCGAATAGGTTGAAGTCTGCGTTTTCATCTTCAACTCCCTCGATAAAGTTGAATTCTGTTAAACGAGGTAATTCAGCCATTGATTTTATTTTGAAATAGTCATAAAACTTATTAGTAATTCCGTACAAAACCGGTCTACCTGGAGTTGGACTAACACCAACTTCTTCAACAACACCTTTAATCAAAAGAGTATTCAAAACTTGTTCACTCGCAACACCACGAATGTTGTTTATCATTGAACGAGTCACAGGTTGTTTGTAAGCCACAATTCCGGCTACTTCAATAGCAGCGTTTGATAATCTGTGTCTTTTAACAACTTGAACCATTTTCTGAATATATTCTTTGTATGTTTCACGAGTAGCTAATTTATAAATTTCATTGAAATTAACAACTTTTAGTGCTCCATCTTTGTCATTGTAGTACTTCACAAAATCGTTAATAACTTTTTTAGCTTCAGCTTTGGTTTGTAAACCAAAAGTTTCTTTTATTTGTTCTAAGGTTAATCCTTCGTCGCCCTGAACATACAACAAAGCTTCTAAAATATTATTTTTCATATTCTGGACCTCTTTCAAAGGTGATTAACCCAAATTGTTCATCCTGATGTAAAACAACGATCTGGCGTCTTGCTAAATCAAGCACAGCCATTAAAGTAATAACAAAGTGACTAAGTGATGGCACTGAAAAGATCATTTCAAAAGTAACTTCTTCATTTTCGTCAAACAAATTTAAAATGTAAGGAATCTGATCTTTTGGCGTGACGTTAAAATGCTGCAATTTTGTGTTACGTAACTGGTTCGCGTACGATCTTTCAAACATTTTTCGCAAAATGGTAATTAATTTTAATGGATTTGAATGCCCATCAAGTGTACTTTTATCATCGTCAACAATAAACTCTTCTAAGTCAGATTGTTTTTTAATATAAATTTCACGACGCAAACCTTCTTGTTCACGTAATGTTTTTGAAATTTCTTTGAATTGTTGGTATTCAAACAATCTTCGTAAAAGTTCACGCTTATCTTGTTCAACTTCAACTTCTTCTTCAGGTGTAGCAAGCAACATTTTTGTTTTTAAAGCTAATAAAGTAGCCGCCATAACCAAGTAATCACCAGCCACATCAATTTCGTTTTCTTGCAAAATTTGAATAATACGCAAGTATTCATTGGCTAATTCTGCTATGTCAATTTGCAAAATGTCAATATTTTTATCTTGTACCAACGCTAACAAAAGATCTAACGGACCATCGTAATTTTCCAACTTAATGTCATAACGTTTATCCTCAGTTTGGTAATTACTTATCTTCGCCATTTGCTAAAGCTCCTTGAATAGCTTCTTTTGCTTTTTCTGCCAACACATTCACATCCATAGCAAAAACAGTGTTTGCTTTAAATTGTGGTAAAAATGTAACTTTTATTGTTAATTTCTTTTTGCGTTTGTGGTTAAATGCTTCGCGTGTGTCAGAAATTGCTACAGGCACAACTGCTAAAAAGTTTTGATGTGCAACTTTAAAAGCACCATTTTTAAATTCACCCAATCCATCTTCACCTACTCGTGTACCTTCTGGAAAAATAACACCATAAGTGCGATTTTCTTTGACAAACTTTCCAAATTCGTTCAGAGTCTTAAAGAAATCACGGAAGTTTTCGCTGTCAATAAAAAACGAATCTAATAATTGCATAGCACTGTGTACGCTTTTTTGTTTTTGCAACTCTTTTTTGCCTACAAAAGTTGGTATTTTGTTCAAAACATCATCTTCATGCGATTGTTTTTTAAGCGCGTATAACAACACAACTGGATCCGCATATGACTTATGATTTGGCACTAAAATTGCAGGAGATTTTGGTAAATTTTGGTAACCTTCTACTTCAACTTTAATGTTTCAAAGTCACAACAAAAATTTTGCTTTTTTAACGAGTCAATCGTTTCGTTGCTGCAAAGTGTAATTGTCAGAGTTATTTTTGTATCTTTTTGCGTACGCCCTAATTCTTCAATTAACTCAAAGTGCTCTTGGTCAGCTCAAAGCCATTTTTGTCTTAATTCCAATTCCCATAATTCTCCTTTGATTTTTTGAATGCAACAGCAACTACTAGATCATCTTCGTGTGATAACGTAAGTCAAAAGTCGGGATGCATCCATTGGTTTGCTTGCCGATTAACGGAAATTTTAGAAAATTCGTTGTATGAATTATCCGCCTTAAAAATTGCTTCCTTGATGGCTCACAGTGACGCTAAAACTTGCGTTTTTTCTGCTGTTTGATCATAAAATTCTAGTTCACTTTCACTTAAAATTCGAGCAGCAAATTCGCGAGTTTTGTTTCGAAAACGACTAATTCGTACTATGTCTACGCCAATCATTGAAATATTATATATTATATATATTCAGAGTAAATTTTTTGGAAGACCAATGAACGCAAAAGAAAAAGACGAATTATCGTTTTTTTTTGTTGTTAATTTAAAGCTCTTGAGAAAACTATTTGTTTCTTAACACTAAAATTGCCAATTGGTAAAGTAAGTAGAAAAGATCAAAGGCAATTTTGAACCCAAAGAACATACCTGCTACAGTTATTTCTTTTTTGGTTTGGTCAGACATAATTGCATCTTTAAAGAATTGATTACTTCTCATTACATAAACTCAGTCAATGTAAAGGTAAATGAAACCAAGCAAAATACTAAGCAACGATCACACAATCATTAATGGTTTATGAAACGCAAAGATTGAAACCAAACTGATAATTAAAGTAGTTAAGAAAAGAGCAATTAGCATTGTGTACGCAAATTTTAGTTTAATGATTTCGTAAGCTGCAAAAATTGCGGCAATAATCATAAGTCCAAGCGGTACCAATGTTACTATTAAAAATTCTGAAATGTTGGCCTCTAGCAATATAAATGTAATAGGAGCAACAACGACGATTCCCACTATTACCATCAAACCTGTTGCCCACAACAAGGTGGCAACTTTATTGGTTTTTATAAATGATTTTGTCAAGAAAATTGAACCAACAAACAAAAGAATAATGAATCCAACGTTTAACCCAATTGAAAATGGTGTACGGTAAGAATAAAGATTAATTAAGACATTTTGCGACGCAAATCTACCAATTAAAGCGCCAGTAGCAATTGCGATAATTAAATAGTAACCAAGTCACATTAAAGTTGCGCCTAACACAGTTGAGCGTCTGCGTTTAGTTGCTTTAACATCTACGCCTATTTCGTAATTTTGATTTTGCAAATTATTGAAGAATTGATTTTCCATAGTAAATATTATATATTCACTTTCTTGTTTGAAAGTATTCGCGCTTCGAAAGACCTTGAAAATAAAAAAAATCACTTCGTGCAAAGTGATATGGCTGCTCCAGTTAGATTCGAACTAACGCATGACGGAACCAAAACCCGCTGCCTTACCGCTTGGCTATGGAGCAAAATGGTGGAGGGGGAGGGATTCGAACCCCCGAACCGTGAGGAAGTGGGTTACAGCCACCCGCGTTTGGCCGCTTCGCTACCCCTCCGTTTTGAAAAAGCTTATATATTATAGACTAAAATGTTTTTTGTCTAAATTAAAAAATACACAAAAAAAGAAATGATTTTGTTCGAACAATTGTTTTGTTTTTAAGCATTTTTCCAAATTTCATTCATTTTTTTGATCTAAAGAAAACTTTATTTGAGAATTGGGTTCACAAATAGTTCTATAAAATAGTTATATTCGCAAAGTTTAATTTATATATCTAAACATTTTGTGCGTCCTTTAAATTTATTTATATAATTGAAAAACAATGTTTAGTAATAAAAAATTACTTCTTTTTGCACACCAAGAATTGCACCAAATTTGTCAAAAAAATGAATGTTTTTTAACACTTAGCCCTGATTCGTTTTTGCAATTACAAAAAAATCCAAATTTACCTTTGGAGAAAATTCGCTATTCACTGTACTGAGCTGATTATTTCTTTTTGGCTTCAAACCACCAAAATCAATTTATGGCACAAGACAAAACTGCTGAGAGCACAAGTTTGGTGCATTTGTTTAAGTATGAAAACCAGAAAATTTACTTGGACTTAATTTTCCCTACTACACCACAGCAATATCACGACTTAATGTTAAGAAAAAACCGTAAGCGGATGGAGTTAGCATACTCGCACAGTAAAACTCTTAGTCAAAAAATTAAATTTTTCAGAACAAAGCCAATGGATATGAATGATTTTGTCAAAATTATCCTCAACACAAGGTATGAAGGGTTTTTAATTCAAGGCGAAAACTTTAACAATTATCGCTTTTACGAAGACCTTAATCCCAATTTTGTAAATACAATTAAACAATACGATTTAGTTTATAATTATTTTAAAATATTTGAAAAAGATATTAAAAATAAATAATGTCTTCTTATTTTAATTCAACAAGAAGCATAGGAGTTAAGATGTCAACACATATCGGAGCAAAAAAAGGCGAAATCGCAAAAATAGTTTTTCTTTCAGGTTGCCCATTACGTGCAAAATATATGGCATATCGTTATCTTGATAACGTTAAACTTGTTAACACTGTACGTAACGAACTTTTCTACACTGGTACATATAACGGCACTCCAGTGACTTTCGGTGGGTCAGGTATGGGCATGATGTCAATTGCTGCATATGCGCACGAATTGTTCTCAGAATATGGTGTTGATGTCATTGTTAGAACTGGCACTGCTGGCGGTTATTTACCAGAATATGAAGTTGGCGATGTGGTAATTATGAACCGTGCGTACGCTGACAACAGGGGTTTAGGTGAATTAATTAACGCCGAAAGTACTCACGTATATTACCCTGATGCAGAAATAGTTGAAAAACTCGAAAAGAGTGCAACCGAATTACAAATTCCTTACAAAACAGCTTCAATTCACTCAACCGATTGTTTTTACGCAATGCGTCCTTTGGATGAAACCATTCAAGTAACCGAATCACAAGTGATTGACTGTGAAAGTTATGCGCTCTTTGCTGTAGCAAGACACTTTGGAAAAAGTGCTGCTACTATTTGCCAAGTAAGTGATAACTTGGTTTTAAATGAATTCAGCAGTCAACTTACACGTGAACGTGAATTCACAGATATGTACCTTATTGCCTTAAATGCTCTAGTTAAATAATTCAAAAAAAGCCACAGTGAAGTGGCTTTTTTAGTTTTATCCTTTTTACAATTGCAAATTTAAACAAAAAACCAGCAATGATAATTGCTGGTTTTTCAATTATTTATAAAACTCTTGTGGATGCAATGGTTTGTCATTAACTCAAATATCTTTTATTTTACCTTCAGCAATCGTGATTACACGCGTTGCCATTGGTTTAATTTTGGGGTCGTGACTAACCATAATTACCGTAGTATTGTTCTTTTTGTTCAATTCATAAAGAGTGTTAAGCACAATTCTTGATGTTGCCGTGTCAAGCGCTCCAGTAGGTTCATCGGCAAAAACAATTTCTGCATTCTTTGCCAACGCACGAATAATTGAAACACGTTGTTGTTGTCCCCCTGACATTTGTGAAGGGAATTTGTGCATTTCTTCTTCTAACTCAAAATCTCTAAATAATTGGCTAATATCTGGTCTTTTGCTTTTATCTTTTTGCAAATACGCACCAGTTTCAGCGTTGTCATAAGCGGTTAAATTCCCTAGTAAGTTATAACTTTGGAAAATAAAACTTACATGATCTCTACGGAAACGAGTTAATTTTGCGTTTGACAAATAAGTTAGATTTTTGTTGCACACAACCACATCGCCAGAATTCGCACGGTCCAAACCCGAAATTAAGTTAAGTAAGGTTGATTTACCACCACCAGAAACTCCAAAAATTAAGAGGATTTCACCTTTTTTAATTGAAACCGATAGATTGTCAAGAATTTTATTAACAATTAGACCGTTTGTATAGTATTTAGTTACGTTCTGAACATCAATAATATTGTCTTCTTGATTGGATAAGAGTGCATTTTTGTCTTTTTTACGTTTGAAGTTTCCAGAAATTCAAAGTGCTTTGGCCACTTTTTTTGGCACAACCACATTTTTCTTTTTGCCAGGAATCTTATCTAGAAATTGACAAACATTTCTTGAATTAACTTTTTCTTTTTTAAGTTCAGTTGGAATTTCAAGTTTTTTAGTGTTTTGCAAACTTTGTTCACGTAACTTCTTAGCTGCTTCTTTTTTTTTTTTTTTTTTTTATATTTGCTTTTTGCAGACTTACTTTTATTTTCTGGTTCTGCTTTTGAATTGCTTTTGTCTGGTTGTGCTGTTTCTACAGGTTTGATTTCACCTTTAGAACTATCTGCTAGCTCCATTGGTAAAACGTTTTCGACTAAATCTTTATCGACAACAGTGTTGTCATGCTTTTTATTAGTAGCTTTTTTTCTATCAGACATAACCTATCCTTTCAGCAATTCAACAGCTTTGATTTTTCCTATTGAATACCAAGTAATTAAAGAAGTAAACGCAAACACTAAGAAGGAAACAAGGAACACTAGCAACACTAACACCGGACTCATTGAAAACACCAGCACAATTGAACTCTTGAGCATAAAGAAATTAAATAAGAACATAACACCCATAACAATTGGAATCGATAGCAATAACGAACCAATTAAGAATGGTATGAAAATCGAGAAGAACATAATTAATTTTTCTTTTTCACTATAACCCAAAATGCTGAATATAGCTATGTTACGTTGGTTTTCGTTAATTATCAATGTCGAAATAATCACAAGAATGGTTAACGAAATAAAGATCATCACAACAATAATTCCGGTTGAAACATTACTTACAGTGCCACCAATTGAGTTGATAAAACCTAACTCAATATCTTTTGAATCAATGGTTTTAGCAACCAAACCATAAAAGTAACTATCATAAAGTTTAATGAATTCATGTACTTTGGTATTAGCATTATTTTTCTTATTATCGCTATAAATTTTTTCAAGCACAGATTCATTGCTTAAATCACTTGGTGGACTTTGTGTAAGGAACGCTGCTCATTTAGCGATTGCTTCTTGACGAGTTAAACCACCAGCCATTAAGTTGCTAATTAACAAACCATTTTGATAATGGAAGAATTGTTCAAAGACAGCTTCATCTTTGTCTGGCCCAAAGTTTTCGGTCATAATTGGTCAGTAACCACTTTGTGAGTAAAGTGAAGCTGAACCCAAAATTTGTTGTGGAATAGTTGCTTTTGAAAGAATACCGTTAAATGGTTCGTAGTCAATTTTTTCTTCACGTGCTAACTCTGTCATTCCAGTCAACAAGTTAGCCACGTGTTGCGAGGTCAACATTTCTTCATTGATGAATGTTTGGTTAATTCCGATAACTTTAAATTTATATTGATAAATTGGTTCTTCGCCATTAGCAAGAAACTTGTTAATGTATCTGCGTACGTGGTTTTTAACTGTTAAAGTTACTTCTGTACCCACGCCTCATTTGTTTTTGGCAGCCACCACTTCGTTAATTACTAATGGGAAGATGGTGTTATTTTGCGTATCGAAGTTGTAAATTTTTGTTAGCAAGTTGGTGCCATCAAGCGCTTCAGCTTTAATGAAACGACTATCTTGTTTATATCCAAAAATTTTGCCACGGTTAGTTTCGATGTATGAGTATTTTTCATCATCGTTTTCATCATAATACACACCACCAAAACTAATAAAGTAATCATTAATTGTTGGACCAAAGAATTCTTGATAATCAGCTAAAAAGTCCCGGTAAGGTTGTGGTTTAGTCGCTTCTTCATTATTTGGACCCACCTTAATTAAACTTGGATCTTTCTTTTCGGCATTAATTTGTTCTTGAATTTTTTCATAACCACGCACTAAGAAGGCGCGATAAGCATCTCTTGCGGTTGTGGTAATGACTTCTAATTCATAAGTTTGCTCATTAGGGTTTCATTTTGCCAATTTGAAGCTTCCGCTTTTTTCGCCTGGTTGTACATAGTATTTATAGTAATCACGATATTCATTGTGATTATCTTTATTCACAAAATATCAAGCTTGCGTGTTTGAATCTTTGATGAATTCTCACGTTTTGCCATCGGCTACCAATCCGTTTTGGGTTTTTTCAAGTTGTCAACCAATTCTATTTCTAATTGAATCAATTCTAGTTTTTTGCGTATCCGCCATCAAACTATATGAAACTTGTCATGGGTTGACTGTTACAGCAGCGTCGACAACAATGTCAAGTGAAAACTGGGTTAGTAAGTGAGGTTCCCCGGTAGTTGGTTCCCCGTTGTAAGGCGGCGAGCTATACGGTGGGGTGTCACTGTTCTTTTGTTTCACAGGTTTATCTGAGTTAATAATTGAAGAATGACCAGGTTTCAAGTAATCTCGAATTTCGCTTTGACTTTCGTAGTTAAAACCAATTGGTGTGTAGAGTTCATTAGCTACATTGCTACCATTGAAGGAACGATAAATTCCCCCTTCAACAGTTGGTGTGACTAAATCTAACTTAAATTTATAATCACGGTTCTTGTATGTGTTTTCAATTGTGTTCTTGAAGACAGTTCGGTTCGACAAACCAAACAAGGCTGCTGTGGCCACCAAAATGATACTGATCATAAACGGAATCAACTTGGTTAAGCCAGTGTAAGCAAGAATCAGTGAGAAACGCGAACGAATACCACTTTTACGAATTCCTCAGTAGAATTTTCAGAATCGTTTCGAGTTTGGCATTGTGTTGTTAGCCGTAATCAAATCAAGCGGTTTGACACGCAAGGTTCACAACGTGACAATGTAAATGATCACTGATACAAGTATAAACGGTACCAACATATTATTGAACAAACCAAAGTAGTTAAAATCGAGTGATGACTTTGGTAGGGTTCAGTAGGCTGAGAAGAAGTCCATCACAATCAGCTGGAACCTATTACCAACAATGTAACCCATCAGCCCGCCAATAATACTTGTGACAATCGCAAAGACAAAAAGTGAACAAGCAATTTGACTTGGTGTGTAACCTTGAGCTTCCAAAATTCCAAGTACTTTGTTTTTCGAAGCAATATATCTTTTAATAATAAAGACAACTGAGAAAGTAACTAAAACACTTAGTAAAGCAACCAACAGTGTTGTAATTACTGAAATTCCGTTAATTACTTTTTGAATTGTATTAATTCTAAGTGCACATTCCGGGTTAATTGGGTCAATTTCACTCGCTAAGAACACGCGTTCAAAGCTACTGTTATTATTGGTTTTTTCGCGCACAATTTCACGTAATTGATTCCGCAATTGTTCGTTTGTGAGAGGTTTTGTACCGTTAACTTCCGGAATAACAATGTTGTGCGGGTTTTTTACAAGTAACACTTGTTTGATTAAATTACCGCTGTATGCTTTTTTCACACGGTTAAAACCATATTGGTTGACGTAAATTAAAGCTTGGTTGTGCGTATCCACCTGCAAGTTGTTTTCGTCAAGCACAGGGTACATATAATCAACCGAAGTTTCCTGACCAACAATGATAAATTGCAAACCGTTAATGTCAATTTTAAAATCGTCATCAAGGTTTTTCACAAAATTATCAATGTTTAGTGAATCATTTGGAATTTCACCAGCATAGATTTTTTTGTTATTAGCAATTAAGTAAGCATAGTTAACTTTGGCAAAGTAACCACGTGGGTTTGGCAACGAAACTAAAGTTGTTTCAAGTGGTTTAAAAATTGCAGCCACTGGTTCGTACAATAAACTTGGAATGTTTATACCAAAGAAGAAGATATTGTTTTCGA
Organism: Mycoplasmopsis columbinasalis; assembly: GCF_900660705.1. NCBI lineage: Bacteria > Bacillati > Mycoplasmatota > Mycoplasmoidales > Metamycoplasmataceae > Mycoplasmopsis > Mycoplasmopsis columbinasalis. The sequence continues at coordinate 435,318 of NZ_LR215043.1, read as the reverse complement.
TAACTTTTTCGGCCAAAGTTTTGTTTCTTAAAATCGCTTGCGAGTCAATGTTAATTGATAACTCAGTTTTCCAGTGTCCTAAACCAATTGCGTCACGTTCAACATTTTCTGGTAACAAATTAGTTAAAAATTGTTCAAAAGCATTATTTTGTAAGGTATCTTTTTTAACAATGATTTCAAAATCTGTTAAGAAATTGTTAATCAAACCTTTCAAGTTACCATTTTCTTTAATTTCTGCTACTCGTGCTGCGCTTAATGGTGTGTTGTATTGTTGAATTAAGTATGAAATCGCAATTTCTGGAAAGTAAGTTAACAACACTGGGTTAAATAAAACACCAGAAATACCAATAAATTCTAAGTTATAAGCAGGACTAAGTTGAGTGTTGATTTTAAACACTGCATCTTTAACTGCGTAAAATTCAGGAGTCGAAAGATAATTGTTATAAAAACCATTAATAGTTTTGAAGTATCCTGAATCTTTAGGATTATCACTATCGGTTGGTTTTGAATATTTTGCTGCTTGGCCGATGTAACCAAGTTGCAAAATTAACATCAATTTGTAATCGTGGATAAATTGACGATATTTAGGATTGGCAAGTGCTAATTCTTCAGCGGGCGCAAATAAGAATGTACCATCTTGATTTTGGTCAAAAATGGTTTGTGTAGCTGGTGTTGATAAAAAGCGACTAATGTAATAATCTGTTTGATCACTAAAAGCAATATTGATATTTTTGTTGGCTTCTTGAGTTTTCGCTAAGACTGGTGCGCTTACTGCAAACTCTAAAAAGTCGCGCACAAATTGGTTAGCTTCTGCTTGGTTTGTATCTGGTTGTGTGTAAATGGTTAGATAAGGTGTGTAAATTGAAAATACATTTTTAGCAAAGTTTTCGTTATAAATGCTATCCAATTTAAGCAATTTGCTTAACGTGGTTTTAACCAAAGATCAAGCTCCTGTACCAGTTGTTGATTGCATATCAACAATTCAGTCTGCTCCAGTTTTTAGAGCTGGGTTTGTCACCAAACCGCTTGTTCTTTTGGTTTGTGCAATAAATTTTAACAAATTATCTAGCGCAGTTTCAAGTGCTTTTTTGTTAAATATAATTTTTGCTGATTCGACGTATGAGCCTATAAATGAGCGGTATTTGTCTTGTAAATTGTCTAAGTTAATTTCATCACCTGTTGCCTCGGCAATTTTTTGTTTTAACTCTAGAATTGTTTGTTCTAAAGTTAAATTCAGAGGCGTAGATACTGAGGCAGGTGTGTTTGGAGATGTTGTTGTTGATTCTGCAGGTGTTTCTTTTATGCTTATAGCTGAAAGCAAGTCGGCCACAGAAATTTTGTTCTTGTCTTCGTCTCAAATTCAGGTGGTTGGACCAGCGGTTGAACCATCGCTTTGAATTTCACCATCAAAAACCTTCATTTTTCCCGAAAGATTGAATAGAGAAATAATGTTTTCTTTAAAAGCTTTGTTGGTTCCTGAAGCATTAAAAAGCGATTCAAAAATTAATTTAATCAAATCTTTTGTTTCAAGAGTTCGAAAAGCATAATTCTCAAAGCTACTGTAGATACTTGTTTGTGTTTTGTTACGATATTCTCATTTCACATATTTAGTTTGAATATATTTTTCTAAATTACCTTTGAAATAATCAAAATCAAAGTTCCGAATGAGACTTTTTATTATTCTCACTACCGGTTCATAGTCGTTATTTGGACCAGGATCTAGTTTGCTTACTAAAATTTTATAAATTTGTTGAATAACCGGTTGGTTTTGAAGAAAGTTGTAAATTAAACCTGTTTCATTTGGAGCTAAAATTTTGTCGAGATTTACTTGATCGATCGCATCATAGAAAACATTTTTTAAAATGTTGCCATCAATTGCAGTTAAAATGTTTGCCAAAATTGTTGATAAAGTTAATTTTTGTGTTCACATTTCACCATTGTAAGCGATCTTTTTATCATCAAATTTATCGAATCAAGTGATTCAGTTCTCTTCGAGTTTATTGATGTCAAACACATTTACCAAGTTTGATAATACTTGTAAGAATTTAAACGGGTTATTAAAAATAGCGAAGAAACGATCTAAATAAGAATAATCAGTATCTGGAGAAATGTTATTTGTTGAAATTAATTGTAATGTTTTGAGTAGATTGATAACCTGTGATTTAAAATACTCTTTTACTTTTTGAATTTCTGCTTCATCTAAATTTTCCAGTCTCGAAACTTCGATGCCGGTATTAAGTGAAGTTAATTCTTTCACTTTTTTAATCGCATTATCTAAAATTAATTTAATGAGATTACCCGATGGATTGGTTGCTAAATTGTTGATCAAATAAATAAATATTTTCGGCAACATCCAACTATCAACGCGTCCTCTTAAAAACGCACTAGCAAAATTAACTTTATTTAAAGCTTGTGTAAATAAAGGTGTTAGTTGGTAGACTAAGTCACTTGAAAGAAAACCGTTTTTGACAAAATCTAGATTTAAAATAACTTTTTCAAAAGCTTCTAATAATGGTTTGGTATCTTGTTCTTTTAATACAGCGTTGTTAAGCTCTGCGTCAATGTTTCAGTAGAATCTGTGAATGTCAACTGTGTCGCCAACTTTAATTCCTCACCCATCACCGTCGGTTTTAATTCCGTTTTTTAAAATTTCTACACCTTGCTCATCGTGTCCATCTGTTGCAATAGTGTAATTATTCGCAATCAATCAACCCCGCATAAAGTTACCATCATAACCATTCACTTTAATTGGTTTTTCGTTAGTGAAATATCTAGTTACATAAATATTTTCTTTTTGTACCTTATTCCCAGTGACAGAATCATATACAACAGCTTTTTCTTCAAATTTAGCAAACTTAAAGAAAAAACCATCTGTATAAATGTAAAGATTGGTTTTGCGGTAATCTGGCGTTTTCGAACCATCAGTATTAGTTGTTGGATCAACATATTTGTTTAAAGCAACTACTTTTACTTTATTATGAATTGTCGTTTGGTGTGTGACTGGGTTTTCATCTCAAACATCTTGATATGAAACTACCGGCATAATATATTCTTTGTCTAAATAGTGGTTTCCAACTAATTCTGCAATGAGTGGTCAAATTATTGCTGGTGGTATTTGATAATCAGAGAAGAAAGTTCTATCAGTTTCATGAAATTCATTTATTACTGTTGGTGTTGTTTGTTCATTAAAAAGTTTCCCAACATTTGTTGGAATTCCATCAACAACAAATTTATTTTCTCCTTCACCTGTTTGCCCAGTATTGATGAAGTGATAAACATTTTTATTACCTTCTGCGTTTACACCATCAACTGTAGTGGTTTCTTTAAGTCCGATATTTTCAACTCCAACCAATTCTTTTGTTGCATCCAAAATCGAATTTTTAGTAATTTTTAATGCACCTTCTTTAATAATGTTTAATCTTCTAACGTTAATCTTAGAATCAAGAATTAAATTATAAAAAGCATCCTTGGCATTAAGGGTGTTTTTGGTGTATTCTGAACTTAAAAATGGATTGTTATATTTCTCTATTTCTAAAATTGTTTTTGCATCGTCCACTTCTATTTTATAGGCATTACGGTTCGCAACATCAATTGGTAAGGTTCTTGTGTCGTTAGTATATAACTTAAGAAAACTACTTTCCATAAAATCGTTATTTGAGGCAATGTTTACTTCAGTATTTTTAGTAATAATACTGTTGGCATCATTAGCTAATTCATAAGTGTCGCCCTTTAAACGGAATGGAATTCAACTTTCAGATTTGAGTTTTTTTCAATGTGAAAAAGTTTCTAATTGATCTCAAAGTGGGTTTCGATTCGCAATAGATGGATCACCTAAACTTTCAATAAAAGTTTTGTATGTACCAGATCATTTTTTACGCGCATCGTTTTTACTTGTGTATGAGGTGTAATAATTTCAACGTCAAAATTCTGTCGAGCTATTGTGCTGTCACACATATTCTTGACTAAGGTTATATTTGGTTCCTGGTTTAAATGAAAAACTTGCTTCTTGTAAAGTTGTAACTGAAGCAACATCAGGGAATAAAACGCCTGCAGTAATATTATTTTTAAATACAGCTTGAGAAATATCGTTGTTTGTTGAATCGTTTAATAAATCAGCTCGTTTATTTGCTAATGATCTGTCATATTCATAGTAAAAAGGATTGTTTTGATTTGGGTTAGTAAAACCAAGTAAAGTCATTATTGTTTGTGGGTCTATTTTTTTACCAATACCTTGGTTGATTCATTCTATCCCATCAGTAAAATCTTTGGTTATTTCTTTTGTTTCAACGTTAACAAACAACGCGCCGACTTGAGTCGCATTGATTGTTTGGTTATATTCATTAAAAATCGCAAGTTTTTTTAATTCTAGCGGTGAATTAAAATGTAGCACATCGTCCGCTTTGAGAGTGTGTGTGATTGTGAGTGGTTTTATGTCATTGTTTTGTAACGAATTAAGTACAAAAACTTTCAAACGTCATTCATTTGAGACTTCAAAATACGGATCATTTATGTTTTGTAAATTAAATTTAACGCTGCTGTCAGCGTTTTGTGAGTAACGATAAAAATCTCTTAAATCACTTTTTTTAATGTAAAAATTCTCTTTAGCAACACGTTTTGAACTGCTAAATTCATCAAGAAAAGCTTCAACATCAGCGCTTTTTATTTTATTAAGTGGAAGATAATCACCTTTAATATTGTCAACATATAAAATGTTTACATTTTTTTTGTCTTTATATTCCTCAACATCTTGATCAATTGTAGGCGCAGGTACACTTAAAGTTTTTTTTCATTCCTGATACGCTTCACCTTGGAAAGTCTTATCATAATTCACTATGTATCTGATTGGTTCGTAAACTTTTTTACCATCCACTTCTTTTAAATCATCATATGACTCGCCATTTATAAAGTAACCTTGATTATACGCTTCACCTGAAGAAGATAAGTTTAAGTCAACAGTCACATCTTGTAAAACCGATTTATTTTTATACTCGGTAAAACTATTAACCATTGAACGCCGCACGCTTGTTAAAAGAGTAAAAATAGCGGTAGTGAAAAAAAGCAAAATCGAAAGTCCAATTACCACTACTTTGTTTTTGGTTAATGATTTAAATACTTCTTTAAATAATCTTCACATACTTACTCTTTTCCGTTTAGAGTTAATTATAGAACAAAAAGCACAAACATCAAAATTTGGTGTTTGTGCTGTTTATATCTATGAAATAGGTGTTTTTGGATTTTTTCTTTAACAGAACTGGCTCATTAGTCTTAATCAACCAACTCTTTAGTTATTTTCTTGTGAATTAGCAGTATTTTTATTTTCTGTTGACTCTTCTTTTTCATCAACATTTTTCGAATCTTGCTGTGTTGTAGAGTTATTCAATAATTCATCTAAAGTGAATTTTTTGTTGTCTACAGGTGTAATTTCTTTTTTAGGAGGTAAACTTAAATTTTTGGCAATGTATTCGATTTCTTCTGCAACAATGGTTTCTTTTTCTAGTAGTGCAGTTTTGATTAATTCTAAAAGCTCACGATTTTCATTGATTACTTTTTGCGCATTTTCAAGTGCTTCTAACATAATTTTACGCACTTCAACGTCAATTTCGTGACCAATTTGACTTGAAAAAGCAGCAGATTTAAGATAATCACGACCTAGGAAAGGAGAACCTTCATCTTTTTCAAATTGAATTGGTCCAAGTGCTGACATACCTCATTCTGTTACCATTTTACGAGCGATTTTGGTTGCTTTTGCAATGTCATCGCTTGCGCCAGTTGAAATATTTTCTTCGCCATAAATAATTGTTTCAGCAGCACGCCCACCCATGAAACTGGTGATCATCGCAATTAATTCTTTACGTGAAGCGTTGTATTTTTCTTCTTCAGGTGTCATCAAGTTGTGGCCACCAGCTTGTCCACGAGGGATGATGGTGATTTTTTGCACTTTGTTACCGCCAGGAACTTTTAGTCCAACTACAGCGTGACCAGCTTCGTGGTAAGCAACCATAGTAAGTTCTTCTTTAGAAATAACTCTATTTTTCTTTGCAGGACCACTCATCACACGGTCGATTCCTTCGTCAATATCTTCGATAGTAATTAAATCGTGTGATGCTCTAACTGCAAGAAGTGAAGCTTCGTTAATTACGTTTTCAAGTTGAGCACCAGAAAAACCTGGAGTACGTTTAGCAACTTTACCTAAATCAATGTTAGGTGCAAGTCTCTTGCCTTGTGCGTGCAATTCTAAAATTTCTTGACGTTCTTTAACATCAGGTAAACCAACGGTAATAGTTCTATCAAATCTGCCTGGACGAGTTAATGCAGGATCTAGAACATCAGCACGGTTTGTGGCAGCAAAGAATAAAATTCCATTGTTTTCTTTCATACCATCCATTTCAACTAAAAGTTGGTTTAAGGTTTGTTCACGTTCATCGTGGCCTCCCCCTAAACCTGCACCACGTGTACGTCCGATAGCATCAAGTTCATCAATAAAAATAATTGCTGGTGCATTTTTACGAGCTTCTTCAACTACAGTTCTAACTCTTTTAGCGCCTAAACCAACAAACATTTCCACAAAGTTTGATGCTGAAATAAAGTAAAAAGGCACATTTGCTTCACCAGCTGTCGCTTTGGCAAGTAAGGTTTTACCAGTCCCTGGAGGACCACCAAGTAAAATTCCGTGCGGCATTCTTGCGCCGGCAACTTGGTATTTTTTAGGGTTTTTTAAATAATCAACAATTTCTTGAATTTCTTCAATTGCTTCTTTGTTTCCGGCGATATCTTTAAAGGTTTTATCGCTTTTGATTTTTTTAGCAGGGTTTCTATCTTCACCAACAGCACCCATCAAGTTTGAATTTCTTCGCAATAATCACATTGAAAGTGCGATGTAAAGAATAATCATCACAATCAATGGAATTGATGGAGCAATGTATCTATCAAAAAATGAAGTGCTTGCAACAGGTAAAGGTGTGTATTGGAATTTTGCAACTGCTTCTTGAGCTCCGCTAATTGCATAATTTAACACTTGTGAATAAGCGGTGCTTTCGTTTCAATTTGCCAAACTTTTTACCAAAACCCCATTAAGATTTCAATTTCCGATTGCTTCAGATGAACCTAAAAGTCCAGCAAATTCTCGACCAACATTAGCTTGAAAAGTTCCAACTACAACATTGTTTTCTACAAATGTATAAGTTACTGTTCCAATGTACGAATCTAACTTAACATCTTGAAAATAAGTTGTGTCTGAGCTTGATGCTATTGCTTTTCCAAATTGTGTGTTGAAATCAGTTACCGAAATCACTTTCAAGCTACTTCCATATCTGTTCACAATAAACGCAATAACAATAGCAAGAATAATGGCGATAATAATGAAGTAAAATCAAAACTTAGCTTTGTTAAACTTACGATCTTGTTTACCTTCCATCCTTCTCCCTTCTTTAGTATGTAAGAATAAATAAAAAAATTATATAACATAACAAAAATTTAGCACTCTCGAGATGAGAGTGATATTTATTTTGTTTTTGGTTTAAGTAGTTTTCCTCTTTTTTTGTGTAAAAAAACTTTATCTTTTAAAAGAAAACTATTTGTCCTGTTGTTCGAAAGTACAAAAGCAACTAAATTGTTAATTTTTCCGCTTGAAAGTTTTATGGTTTGAAAATAAGTGTTGATAAAAATGTAAATAAGTTCAGTTTTGTATTCTAATTTTTTAAATTCATCTTGGTCAAACTCGCTACTTTCTCATTTTGCAAAAATTCTAAAAATTTCTTCATTCACAATTTGGTTTTTTTTGTTTAATTCGTTTATTTCATCAATAATTTTTTGTTTTTGATTGTTACTTAGTTTGGTTAGTTCTAACCGAATTTTGTTTCTGGTGGTAATTGGTAAAAAATTCGTCTCGTCCGTAGCGTAATTAATTTGATTTTTTTCACACAGTTCTAAAAGTTCATTTTTAAAATACATTTTTAGAAAAGGTCTATAAACTAGCATATTACGCAAAATTGATTTTTCTTTAATGCCGTAATAAAACCTTTTTTTCTTTGCGTTTTGTTGCATTAATGCTGTTTCTAAAAAATCATCCTTATGGTGCCCGAGTAAGAGCATTTCACAATTAAATTTTTTATAGATTTCGTAAAAAAAATCCAACCTGTCTTCCCGCGCTTGGTTTTCAAAATTCGTGTTGTAATATCTCTCTTCTTTGGACGTAAAAATTTGCTTATCAAAAAATGAAATTTTGTGTTTCTCACAAAATTTACGCACTATTTCAACATCTTTGAAACTATCCTTACGAACATTATAATTCACTGTACAAACAATTAAATTTGACGAATCATACTGTGACATAGCTCAAGAGAGCAAATACATCGAATCAGGACCACCGCTAATTCCCAGTAGGATTTTTCTTTCTTCGTAAAGCATTAAATTTTTCCATTACTTGGTTGATATCGTTATAAATAAACTGAATCGCTGCATCGCACGCGATGTTTGCCACGGTTTCAAAATCACTAATTTCCTCTTGTTTAAAATTTTGCAAAACATAATCTCTTAATGGTATAACATCACTTCTACCAATACCTATACGCATACGTTTAAAATCATTTTTACCTAATTGGTCAACTATGCTTTGGATTCCGTTGTGTCCCGCAGAACTACCACCAATCTTAATTGCTGCTTGCCCCAATTCAAAATCTTTGTCGTCATAAATAACCATTAAATTTGTTGAATCAATTTTGTAAAAATTAAGCAAATTTTGAACAAAAAAGCCAGACCTATTCATGTATGTTTCTGGTTTTGCAATAATAACATCGTCGCCAATTACGTATCGCCCGTTGAATTTTTCTTTGTTAAGTTTTAGGTTTAATCTTTCCAAAAGTTTATCCACCACCAAATAACCCGCATTGTGTCGATTAAACTCATACAAAGTTCCTGGGTTGCCCAGACCTACGATTAATTTCATTTTTCCTGCCTTGTGTTTAATAAATAACTCATTATAGTCTCGATGTGTTCATCAGAGTTACGAATGCCACTTAAATAGTGATGTTCACTACCTAGAATTATAAGTTTTTCTTGAGCTCGCGAAACAGCGGTATAAATCAAACGATTAGTTAACATATATTCCACTTCAGCAAACGCACAAAAAACAACTACTTTTGATTCTGACCCTTGAAATTTATGTACGGTGGTAGCGTATGCTAATTTTATTGTTTCGGTTGTTGTTTTTTGATTTAGTTTCAGAATTTTTTCGCCATTATTGATTGAAAAAACGTAATTTCCACCATCAATTCCGATAAATTCACCAGTTTCTCCGTTAACTATATTTTCTGATGGTTTGTTAATCACACAAATAATTTTGTCGCCTATATACAATTTCTCGTTTTTGTGAATTTTAGCAATACCAATATCTTGTGTTTCGTGCTTTTCTAAACGGTACTGTTGAATGATTTTGTTTGTTTGATTAATGATTTCATTAGTAGGAATTAAAATCGCAATATCATCAATCTCGTAAATTTCTCTTAACTTTTCATACATTAATGGGAAATTTTCATAAAAAGTAGCTAGATTTGTTTCGTGAAAAAATATATGTTCAGATTGCATAATTGGGTAATTTTTTCCTTGCACAGCTACAAAGTTATCGCTTATATCCTTGAATTCCGTACGAAAAATTTCTGTTAAGTAGATTTTGTCAATGTCTTTTGCTTCCATAAATTCTTCCAGCAAATTACCTGGTCCAATGCAAGGAAGCTGATTACTATCACCAACCAAAATTAAACGTTCTAAGTTAGGACACTTCAACAAAATAGTATAGAACAAATCAACATTCACCATTGAAAACTCATCAATAATTAAAACTCTTGTTTTATCAGACTCAGGTATGGAATCAAAGTTTTTGGCAAATTCGTGGTCAATTTTGAAGTAACTATGAATCGTTTGTGCTGTCACTTTTGTTTTTGTTCTTATATTCGCAGTTGCTTTTCCTGTTGGGGCTAGAATTGCCACCGAATCTTTTTTATAAACATTTGATTCGATAAAACTCTTGTAAATGTGTTCAATTAAATATGATTTGCCTGTTCCTGGAAAACCAGAAATAATGTAAAACCCGCTTTGCAAAGCTTCTAAATAAGCTTTCTGCTGTTTCTCAGACCATTTGATTGATGATTTTTTATTATAAATAAGTGGTAATGTTTTGTTAGATTTTAATAAAAAAACTTTTTGCAAAATATACAGATTTTTTTTATACATTTCTGCTGTGCATATTCTATCTAAAGCATCAAAATAAATTAATTCCTTTGTTTCTAACATCACATCTAAAATATCGGTCACATATTCAACTCTAGCGCCTGGCCATTCTCTTTTAATTTTTTGAAAAATCTTATATGGTTCATATTTAAAAAATGTACTGTTTGATGTGTATTGTTCTTCAAAATATTTTAGAATCAAACTTTTTGTCATTCAAGTTCGTTGAATTATATTTTCGTCAGGCTTGTATAAAGCTAAGGCAAAACGGTGTACATCATAAAAATGCCAACCTAATTCAAAATAAAATTTATAAACGTTTAATTGAGTCAACTCTAATAAAAAATCGCTTTTTTTAAAGAATTCTTTTAAATTTTCGTAATAAATTATCAAATGCTGTCTGAGAAAAAATTTATAGGTTTCATTTTCGAAAGTTGATAAAAATTCTTTGAGACTTTTCTTTCTGCTTGGAGTTTTTATCACTAAATCTTTTTCAAAATAATTGTGTTTCTCAGCCACTTTGTATCATTCTTCACCATATTTTTCAATAATTTTTTCAAGCGACTTTTTAGTAAAACCTTGAACTTTTTCGATTACGAGTTCATTAATCATTTCGGTTGTAAGTTGTGGTTGCGAAATTTGAACAAGAACGTATGAGTCATAATTTTCATTTTTGCGTAACACAAGGTCATAATAGTTTCCGATTTCAAAAACTTCTTTATTCATATAAACCAAATAAGTTTGTTTTTTTGTTGAAAACAATGCAAGCGTGTACGCCCAATTAAAATCAGGACCGCCTTTAAAAATTTTTGTGAATCTTCCTGTCACTTTTAACTCTTGTTCTGTCATAACAAAATTATAAAGATATTTTTATTCATTATTTTTTTGATTTCAACCCCTCTTTACCCTGTGTTTTTGGGTAACTTTTGGTTTCTTAGAAACTAAAAATAAAATATTATTTTATATATGAACAACAATAACTTTGACACATTTAATTTTGAAATTTTTGCTTCTGTCAATGAAATGTTCAAAAACGAGATGAAAAAAAATGATGATACTCTTGCTAACAAAAATTTTTACAGCAAAATGATCATCCTTAAATTCAAAGATGGTGTAGTTACCTTTCTGACAAAATTAGAAAAAGAAATAGCCGAAAGCTGGCTAAAAAAGAAAAAATCGCTAATTATTCGTGTTTTGAACAAAATTTTAGACTCTAACGTAAATACAATTGTTTATAAATGCGAAAAAAATAACAAAGAAAGTGTTGTAACTGCACAAGTTAAACTACCTATAGATAAAGAGATTTACGAACCAACAGCTTCTGATTTGACTGGAGAATCAAAACGTCAACAAACCCTTCTTTTCTGGAAGAATCGATAAAAAAAACTAACGAACAAAAATTTCGAGATAACTTAAACCACCAAGAAAATGAAAGTTATCAAGATGAAATAATTATTGAATTTAAACATCAAGATCAATATACTTTTCAAAATTACTTGTTTTGTAGTTTTAATCAAAATTTAATGAGCGTGAAGAACCTTATTATCGAAGGTGATAAAACTTATCCAGTGGTTGTTATTTTTGGTAAACCGGGCTTTGGTAAAACACACTTTTTATACGCATTAGCTAACGAAATGCTTGAAAATGAAAAATCTGTTTCTCTTTTTACCCCTAAATACTTTTCAACTGAAATTCAATTGCTTTTGCAAACCAACAATCAGACAAAATTAAAAAAGATTCGTGAAAAACTAATTTCTGTTGATTTGTTGATCTTTGATGATTTTCAAGTTTTTAGCGATGGAAACAAAAGAGCAACAATTGATTTTTTGTTTGATGTATTTGATGCTCGTATCAATTTAAAAAAACACACTATGTTCGCAACTGATAGAAACATTGCTTTGTTTAAAAATGTTTTTGCCGACAATTTGTTTTCTCGATTACGACTTGCAATTGAAATTGAATTGGATAAACCAACAAAAAAAGATATCGAAAAATTGATTTATTTTATTATTGAACAAAAAAATCTTGATAAATCACTTTGAGAACAAGATGCAATTGATTATGTTGTTGCGCACCAATCTGATAGCATAAGAAGTTTGATAGGAGCAATTGACAATGCGAATTTTAAACTCTTACAAAGAAACAATTTGTTTTACAGAGAGCCAGAAACAACCATCTCAAAAGACGATATAAAAGAAGTTTATTCAGAACTAGAGAAGAGAAAAATTGAAAATTACACACCTGAAAACATTATCCTCAACGCTTGTCAATACTATAAAGTTCAAAAGAAGGATGTTTTAGGTAGAAAAAGAAGAAAAGACATAAATAATGCAAGACATGTTGCAATGTATATGATAAGAAAAGAATTAGATGTGCCTTTGCAAAAAATTGGAACTATTTTCAATAAGAACCATTCATCTGTTATATATGTGATAGAAAAAATGGAAAAAGATATCGAAAGTGAACAAAGTTTGTTCCAAGAGGTAATTAACACTATAAACGAACAATTGTTAAAAAACTCTTAATTAACAAACACTTTTGTCAAATATTTACGAGTTTTTTAACAAAAGTTATTGGTTTTTAACAATTTGACATTTTATATTTATAAAAACATCTTCTTTTGACAATCAAAAGAAAAAGAAACAATTCAAAAGGGAGAGAGATGAAATTTACTATCAACAAAAAAATTTTGGAAGAAAGTACAGAAACCGTTTCAAAATACACAAATTCGGTTAGTGAAAACTACGCGCTAAGATCAATTTTGTTCAAAGTGAAACAAAATGAAATTGAATTACAGGCATACAACGAGTATTTTTCTATCGTCAAAAAAATTGAAGTCGACAACACCAATGTTTTTGTTTCAGAACAAGGTGAATTTCTAATCACTGCGGCAATTTTTAAAAATGTTGTTAAAAAAACAACAGGAACAATTGAAATAAACGACGAAAACGGAATAATTGAAGTAATTTCGCCGGAAAGCCGTTACACAATTACAAAAAACGATCAAAAAATTTTTAATCAAATAGAAAATGTTGTTAAAACGGTTGAAATTGAAATTGACCGCGATGAATTCAAAAAAGCCATTCAATCTGTTAGATTTGCCGCAACAAACAACAACGATAATATTTTTAAATGTATAAATTTAAAATTTTTTAAAAATACAATTAATTTAGTTGCAACTGATAGATATCGTCTCGCAAAATATTTAGTAACTGCGGGCGAAGAAATAACAAACGACGAAATTGATATTTCAATAAACGCTGACCTTGTAAAAGATTTGATTCCGCAAGATGCAAACAAAAAAATGAAAATATTTTTTAATAATATTAAATTTGGTGTGGAATATAAAAACACTGTTATAACTGTAAGAAAAAGTGATGTAACTTATCCAAATTTAGATTACCTTTTTACAACTGATGAAATCAAATACAAAATTATTATTAATAAACAAATATTAATGGATATGTTAAACAGAGCGTATGTATTTAGTTCTTATTCAACGAGCGCTCTTGAATTAAGTTTTGATAAATCAAGTTTAACTGTATCAATGCAAAACTCAGAAATAGGAACATCTGTTGTTAGAACTAACCAAGTATATTTCGAAGGACCTAAAACATTAATTTTTGATATAAATTACAACTATTTAAAAGATGCTCTTTCTGTTTTTGATAATGATGTAATTATTCTATTAGATCAAAGTGCCTCAAAAATATTGCTTTTGTCAAAGTCAAACGAAAATTGCAAGCAAATAGTTTGCCCTATAAGAAAATAAATTTCAATAAAACATTTCTAACTAGATCTTCATGTTCTAGTTTTTTTATTTAATTTATAAAAAAACCTCTCCATTTAATGAAGAGATTGTGATTATTGTTTTTCTTTTATGTAATCAAGAAATTTGTTTTTTGTTTCCTTATCTATTTCCATAACTATTCCAACATACGATTCTGGTCCCGTATGTATTGAAACAACAGGAGAAATAAAACGCTTTATAACTTTTTCACCAAAAACTTCTTCAAACTTGTTTTGAATATCTCTTTGGTCATCTTCTGTTGCGTTTGAATGTAAGTAAGCAACTAAAAATTCATTTGTTTCGTTTGCTTTTAAAAATTCCTTTTTCTTTTCTATGTTTTTTAAGATTGATTTTTTAAAGATTCTTCCAACACCTTCTTTTAGAAGTTGTCCATCTTCAAAAGCAATTAAAGGTACTATATTTAAGAGTTTAGCAACTAATGCAGCAGCAGGATGAAGTCTTCCGCCTTTTACAAGATATTTGTTGTATTTAGGAATAAGAGTAACTGACTTTCTTCATCCACCATTTTCTATGAATTTAATATATTCATCGATTTTTGTTTCATCTTTTTTAATTTGGTTTTCCAACCAAAATAGGTCAAGCAAAATAAGTTCAACAATTTCAACGGATTGTATAACTCTTACTTTGGGAAATTGCTCTGCCAAAATAGTTAAAGATTGACAACAACCTGAAAGATGTTTAGAAATAGGATAAACAAAGATCTTGTCGTATTCTTTTGATAGTTCTATAAATAAATTTTCAGCTTCTCCTAAATTAACAGAAGAAGTTTTTACTTCCTTGTCTAAAGTGAACTTTTCAAATAAGTTTTTTGAAGTTATTTGAACTCCATCTTCATACTCAATATTATTAATTGTTATGTGCAGAGGCAAAAAATATCACCCTAATTTTTCAGCTTCGTCTTTAGTTAAAGAGCTAGCGGAGTCAACTACTATTGCATATTTCATACTGATATTATATATAAATAAATATATAATTCTTTTTATGATATTTTTTGATTTAAGAAACAATTTTAAAGACACTTCAACCGTAATTTTAGATTCTAATGTACAAGACACTTTCGTTGATGACTACAAAGATTTTAGTGTCCTTTACGACAAAAATTTAAATATCAAACAAGTAAATTTTTTTAATTTTGATATTTTAACTTTTAACAAAAACATTGTTTTAAGAGAAGAAAACACAAACAAATTAAAAAGCTTGTTAGCTTCAACTAATAAACGGTATATCTTAAACTCAAAAAAACTAATTGCTTACGGCAAAATCATTAGTAGAACTACCCATCCTAAAAGCAAAAATCTTTTTGTTTTAGATGTGGACTTCAATGGTTTTCGTAAACAAATAATCACTAACACAGATTTCACTTTAGAAAACAAGTATTTCTTATTTTTCTTAAGTGGATCAATTACTGCGAATAATGACCGAATTTCAGAAGGTACTATCTTAGATGCAAAAAGTGCTGGTATGTTAGCAAGTGCTTATAGTTTAGGTTTACAAAAAGAGAATAACCTTCTATTCAACCAAAAATTTAACGATTATTTAAACCAACAAAATGTAATTGACGCATTTTGACAATCACAAGATATTTATTCATTGTTAGGAAACTTTGAAAAAGAGTAAGGATTTTATGAACATTTTAGATGAATTAAAATGAAGAGGAATTCTCAAGCAGATTAGTAACGAAGAAAAATTTAAAAAATTAATTCCTGGAGAAACTGGCATTTATTGTGGTTTTGATCCAACAGCTTTAAGTTTGCACTTAGGTAATTACATTTTAATTTCTGTTTTAAAAAGATTTAAAAAAGCTGGTTTCAATGTTTATGCCATTGTTGGTGGTGCAACTGGAATGATTGGGGATCCCTCATTCAAGGACAAAGAAAGGGTTTTGCTAGATAATCAGGCGGTTGTCACAAATAAAAACGCAATAAAAAACCAACTTAGAAAACAAGGTCTCAAAGTTATTGACAATTATTCTTTTTACAGAAACATAAACATCTTAGAGTTTTTACGAGATGCAGGTAAATTAATTAATGTTGCGTCAATCTTAAGTAGAGACTCTATTGTTAATTGTTTAGAAAGAGGATTGTCTTTCACTGAGTTTTCTTATACTTTATTGCAAGGTTACGACTTTTTAACTCTTTACAAACAAAAAAACGTTTGTATCCAATTAGGCGGTAGCGACCAATGAGGCAATATTGTGACTGGTCTCGATATGATAAACCGCGTTTATGGTGATAACCATCAAGCTGTTGGCATCACAATGGACTTGTTAACTGACGAAAACGGTAATAAAATTGGAAAATCTACTGGCGGCGGTGCGCTTTGGCTCGACCCAAAAATGTGTTCGCCATATCGCTTTTACCAATATTTATTTAACCAATCAGACGCAACGAGCGAAAAATTAATTAAATGGTTGACTTTTTTACCAAAAGAAAAAATTGAACAAGTAATTTCAAAACATTATCAAAACCCAAAATTGCACTTGTTACAAAAAACATTAGCGCAACAAGTTACTAAAGATATTTTTGGTGCCCAAGGTGTGAAATTTGCGCAAAAAATTACAAGTTTAATTTATAAACAAAACATTAGCGATTTAAACCTTTCCCTTGACGAATTTGAAGAGCTCAAAAACTATTTACCTGTTGTTGAAATTGAAGTCGGAGCTAATACAGTTGACACTTTAATTGCTGCTAAACACATTCAATCAAAGCGCGAAGCGAGAGAATTTATTCAAACAAAATCGTTAAAAATCAATGGCATGCCTTTTGATGAAACATCCTTGTATGAAACCAAGCTTGGTGAAGGCAAGTTTGCAATTATTAAAAAAGGCAAGAAGACAACAATTCTGGCAGTTTCAAAATAAGAAAAAGATATAGTAAAATATTAAAACATTTTACTAGCCGGATTAGTTAAGTGGTATAACAAATGACTCGTAATCATTAATCGCAAGTTCGATTCTTGTATTCGGCACCAGATCAAAACAAATTTTGTCAGCTAAACTACATTTATGTAGTTTTTTATTTCCTTTTAAAATAAACAAAATTCAAATTACACATTTACGCTATAATATGCTACGCATATTACAGCAGATGTTCATAAATAAACCTAATATTTGTTTCTTTTTGAGTTGAAAGTAGGTTAGCTGCAAACCGAAATCATTAAAAAATTATTACTTATTTAGGGAACATTACTCTTGATGTTTTATGCAGAAAGAGGTTTACATGAGATACTTAGGACCTGTTTTTAAGAAATCAAGAAGATATGGTTTTTCAATTCTGGAAACTGGTAAAGAGTTCGCAAAAGGTAAAAAAAGAAGTTACGCACCTGGTCAACACGGTAACAAACGTGTGAAATTATCTGACTATGGTCTTCACCTTTACGAAAAACAAAAAGTTAAATTCACTTATGGATTAAGTGAAAAACAAATGAAGAAATATTATGTTCGTGCAACCAAACAAAAAGGTGTTAACGGTACAATTTTGCTTCAATTATTAGAAAGTCGTTTAGACAACTTGGTTTACCGTTCAGGTCTTGCGCAAACAAGAAGACAAGCAAAACAACTTGTAGCACACGGACACTTTGAAGTTGATGGTCACAAAGCAAACATTCCATCAATGCACATTAATGTTGGCAGCGTGGTTACTTTAAAAGTAAAATCACACAAAAATGCTGAAGTTGCAAAGTCACTTGAAAGCAAAACAACATCACCATGACTTACATTAGATCGTGAAAAATTCACATTTAAATTCGACAGATTACCTGAAAGAAACGAACTTCACGCAGAAATCAAAGAAAACTACGTGATCGAGTTCTACTCAAAATAATAGGAGTGATGTATGAAAAAAGATTTACACCCACAATATTTTGATGTTAAAGTTACTTGCCAAACTTGCGGTAAAAAATTCGAATTTAAATCAACAAAGAAACAATTCACAGTCGATGTTTGTTCAGGTTGCCATGTTGTTTATACTGGTGACAAAACCAAACAAAAAGCAACTGGTATGATTGACAAATTCAACCAAAGATTTGCAAAAAGCCAACAAAAACAAAAAGACCAAAAGAAATAAGTTTTGACAAAAATCACTGCAAAAGTGATTTTTTATTTTTGTTCTTTTGTAAAACTGGCACTATACCAATCCTATACCAATCCTATACCAATCCTATACCAATCCTATACCAATCCTATACCAATCCTATACCAATCCTATACCAATCCTATACCAATCCTATACCAATCCTATACCAATCCTATACCAATCCTATACCAATCCTATACCAATCCTATACCAATCCTATACCAATCATTTTTTATTTATATATAATATAAATATTAAAAAGGGAGAATATGAGTGAAAAAGAAGCGTTAATTGCTGTTTATGATTTTTTAGATAAATCAGAACCAGAATCAAGTTATTTGGAATATAAAAAATCAACACAGCAAAAAGATAAAATAATTAAAGTTGCTTGTGCTTTTGCTAATAACATAATGAATAATGATGCGAGTTATTTAATTTTTGGTGTTCAAGAACAAAATGAAGTTGATGGTTCAAAAGCTGTTCCAAAAAAACCAATTTATGGCATTAACCCAAAATTCCTGGAAACTGAAAGAAACAAAATCAAAAATCTTTTAACTAATATTCATCCTCGAATCAATTATTTATTGGTTACTTTATCGTATAAAAAAAGTTTAGTAATTGCCGTGGTTATTCCTAGACACCAAAATGAAAATGGTCCATACATCACCTCAGATTTAGCACAAAAGGATAAATCGATAAATTTGCCAGCTAAAGTTTATGTTAGATACGACACTGATTCTAAGACTTGTACACCGGAACAATTTCAAGAGTTAACTTGAAAATTTTCAAGATTAACTTTTTTAAGTCAAAGTAATGCCACTGCAAAAGTTTCTGATTTAAACATTTTGTTAATTTTAGAGTATTTAAGACGAATACATCCTGGACGGGTGTTTGAAAAAACAAAGCTTTTCCAACTTGTTAAGGAGCTTAAGTTATCGAACGAAAAGAACTTAACTGAAAAATCTAGAATTACAAATTTCGCAGTTTTGATGTTTACTGACAAGCCAAAAAAATTTATACCTGGTGCTTATACTGCTTTGATGATTTATGACAAAGTCAAAGATGGTTATAACGATAGAATACTTGACGGGAATTTATTGAAACAAATAGACGATTTAAACGATTTTTTTAGTAGTAACATTGAAAAATTGTCAGAAAATGTAGAAGATAATTTTGCCACAAAAGGAATTTACAATTATCCATTGTCTGTGTTGAGAGAACTTGCTGTCAATGCACTTTATCATAAAGATTATGCTCGCAACGAAAATGTCAGAATCTTTTGGAATGAAGATTCAGTCGTGTTTTTCAACCCAAACAAACCACTTTTACCTGTGACTTTGGATAAATTAAATACTTCAAGAGATATTTATTCGTCAGCAACTTATAGAAATCCTGAACTAAAAGAATCTTTAAAATTATTGAATTTTGTGGAAACTCATGGTGCTGGTGTCGCGAAAGCTAAAAAAGCTTTAGAAAAAAATAGCTCACCTCAATTACTTTTTGATATTCAAGGTGACGGAGACGCGAATTTTACTCAAGTTACTGTCAAAATTCACCCTTACGCACAAACAAAACATACAAAAGAGATCAATTTAAACAAATCTACAACAGAAAACATTTCGAACTTATCGAATTTAGAAAGATTTAAATTATTCCCAGCTCAAATTGAAATTTTAAAATTGATTCAAGGTGACAAAAATATCAAAATGTCTGAAATAGCCAAAAAAATAAATTTGAGTGTTGCTGGTGTAAAGTACCATATGCAAATATTAAAATCCTTGAACTTAGTAAAATTCACTGGCAACACTAAAGCTGGTTTTTGGGAACTAATTGAAGAAACAATTGCAAACAAAAAATAGAATGTGATTCTAATTTATAAATATAAAAAAACACTCGCTTCATTGAGTGTTTTTTTGCTATTTGTTGAAAAATTTAACTTTCATTAACTTATTCATTAATGAATTTTTTGAATGGAGAAATAAACTCTTGATAATTTTCAATTCAAGGAGAATGACCCGCTTTCGAAACTTTTAAAATTTGCAGTTTTGTGAATCTTTCTTCAAAATATGCTTCGATTTTAGCAAGATCTATAATTCCATCAGCCTCACCATAAACAAGAAGAATTGGTTTGTTTTTTCATAACTCGTTCCCTTTGTCCATAAGATCAAAGTTCTTTAAGTCGGGCAAATTATCACCAAGTTGATATACTAAATCTAATTTTTCCTTGTTATTTTTAAAATAGTGATCTAGAGTGTTCATCAAATTTACATTGTTGATAATTTTGTTGGGTTCAAAGTAAAGTAATTTAACTAGTTTTTTATATTCTTCAACATTGCGCGGGAAAAATGTCTCTTTAAATGCCTCAACTCTACTTAGGGAAGTGCGATTTTGCGGTCCAATTAGAATAATTTTTGATACTCGATTCACAATGTTGGGCAAAGCCATCATTGTGATGCCGCCTCCCATTGAATGTCCAATG
This sequence comes from Mycoplasmopsis columbinasalis, assembly GCF_900660705.1. NCBI lineage: Bacteria > Bacillati > Mycoplasmatota > Mycoplasmoidales > Metamycoplasmataceae > Mycoplasmopsis > Mycoplasmopsis columbinasalis. The sequence continues at coordinate 414,734 of NZ_LR215043.1, read as the reverse complement.
ATTATTAAATTGTTTAAATTTAATGTTTCAATAAATTTAATTAGGATATCCATACAAACAATTTCAGTCATTAACTCTTGTTTGCCTTCACTATTTCCGTGTGCCGGCATACTAATTGAAAAAATATTGAAATTAGCAAATTCATCAATAAATTTTTCAAAATGCGTATAGTCAGAACTAAAACCATGCACAAGTAAAATGTTTTGGTTGCTGTTTTTATTTAGATATTCAACATATTCAAGTTTGATATCTTGATATTGAAAAAATTTGTGTTCAAATGTAACCATTTGGCTCCTTTACTGTTTAAAGTTGTCTAAGACTTTTGCTATTCTAATTGCTAAAAATTGCAAATCAACAAGAAACACAAATAAAAATAAGGTAGGAAAAATAATTTTAGCAGGATTTAAGTCTCTGTCGACTCAATTGTTCTTGAGAGTAATCGCCACGTTATAAGAAATCGGAACGCCAATAAAATCTAGAGTAGCAATAAGAAAAATAATATAACCGATTCTTCTAATGAACAAAATTAGTATACGACCAAGAATTCTAAAAGTGATATGTTTGTAGATTATTCTATGTAACGAAACATTTTGACTTCATAAGGCATCAATAAAATTGCTATTTAGTTCTTGCAAGCTGTATTGATAAGCCCAGTAAATCATTCTAATTAAACCTGTTAAAAAGACAAAGATATAAATGAAATAAATGTTACGTATAAAAACAACCACAACAATCATCATAATAATGTCTGGTATCGCCAATAAAACATTCATCATTTTTAAAGAGATTTTAGTAAACGGATTCTGTGTTTTTCAAGCAAGGTAAATTCCTATGTATAAGCCAAAAATTAATTCAACACTAAAAATTCCTGCTGAAATTCCTACAGAAATAATAAATTGTTGTAAAGAATCAACAAAGACATCTTTTCCGAAGGAATCTGTACCAAAAAGAAAAACATGATTTCCGTATAAGGCTTTGATATAGTCTGATTGGCTAAAAACCAAATTTTGTCCAAAGATAGTTTCTTTTATTTCATAAGGGACATTATATTTTTGCAAATTGGCAAAAATTTCCAAAGTTATTTGATTTTCTTCTTTTGCTCCTCCGTATTTAATTGTTTTTAATGTGTTTTGTCCAAGAGGCAAAATGTTTTCATCTAACCTTAGTGTTTTTTGATTTTTGAAAGGTTCATTTTCTAAAAACAAAGCAATAATTCCAAGAGTCAAAAATAATATTAATGTTGCAAATAATATTATGTTATAGGGCGATTTAAAAAAAGTTTTTCATCTATTGGTTTTATAACCAATGTGTGATTTGCTAATTTTTGGTGTTTGAACAAATCGGAATTGATTATTCATTTGCCCTCCCTTTTTGTCTTGGATCTAAAATTACTTTGACAATTTCGTTAAAAGTTACATTCAATGAATAAATAGTCCCCATGAAAAACACAAAAAAGCAAGTAAAACTGTTTTCATAATTAATTATTACAGCATAGAAATATGACCAAGTACCAGGCATGCGAAAATAAAATTCTAGAAAAATACTAGAAGAAAACAACCCCATTAAAAGGAAAGGTGCGAGACTTAAAATATCAATTAAAACGTTAGGGATGACAATTTTTCAAAACAAAAAACTGTTATTTAAGCCCAACGATTTAGAAAAATTATAGAAATTAGTGTTAAAAACTTGAATGGTTTTTGATCTAGTTACCTGCAAGAGTGGAGCGATTGTAATAAGCACGAGACACATAGTTGGTAAAATCAAACTACTTGGTTTGTTTAAAACATAATCCGTTTGAATTCCATATCCAGACAATCACTGAATAAGCGCAGGAATTAAAATGATTAAAGAAACATTGAGAAAACTTATTGCAAAAAAGTTCAAAATATAATCTCAACTTGTATCTCTCTTTTTTGCTGCAAAATAACCTAAAGAAACCCCGATAAAGAAAGAAATAACTAAAGCAATGAAAGCAATTAAATAAGTGAGTGAGTTTTTCTCTACAAAATAGTTTCAAATGTTAGTATCAGCAACAGTATTAGTGCCATAAATTTGAGAATTTAAATTGCTCAGTGTGCCGAATTCACCTTTAAAATAGCCCAAAATGTGAATTAAACCGCGTAGAAAAAGTGGCTTGTCGAGGTGTTTTTTTTGAATTATGCTTTGTATGGTGAGATCGCCGCTCAAACCCGAAGTTGCAATTTGTTGTTGTTCAGGTACAGTGTAAGGGAATAACCCATTTAGAATTAAGAATAATAAAAACACAATTACTATTGTGATAATAATTGCGTTTAAAAATTTAAAAATAGGAACCGACCAAAATAATTTTTTCTTAATTTTATGAAACTTTTGCGAAATCTTGTACATAGGTCACATTATCCACTGGTATAACAACTTTAAGTGTTTTTTGTGTAATAAGTGTATCAGTATTTTGGTGTGAATCAATGAATTTATCTAAGGTAATGTCAAAGGCTCTTCAGGTGTTGAGTTCACGAAGTAATTCTACTAATTGTTCGTTAGTTGAATTTGCTACAAACCAACGAGCATATTTTGATTGTTCAACAATGTTATCGGTAGAAAAGATTTTATTTTTTACATCCCATTCGTAACCAACGCCACCAAAACCAGTGTTTTGTCATGCTTTAGATTCAGGGTTATATACACCTCTTAAGTAAAGATTTCTTTCCTCGTAACTATTAAATTTATCTAAATCACTTCATACAAGTGGTCTAAATTTGTTTTCTACACTTGGGTCGTAAATTTCGTTGTATCTAAAGGTGCCTTGTTCTTGATGTTTTTTAAGTTCTTTTGCAAATCTAGTTAGTTGTGGGAATGATTTAGCTAAGTTATCATTTTCGTTTAAATCAGCGAATTTCTTTAATAAAGCAAATGGACTTAAACCAATAGCGTGTGTAATTTTGTCTAAATATGGTGAAAGTGTATCGAATTCATAGTTATACACAATGTATTGTGAAATTGCATTTGTACCTGTTTCGTTCACAGCGCCAATTACTCTGTTGATATCAGTTTGACTTGCGAGTAAGTTAAACTTTGGTTCTAATCTTGAATCCAATTCTTTAATTAACTTAATAATTTCTGCGTAGGCTTGCTTTTGTTGTTCACTAAGTACTTTAGTGTTGTAAATGGTTCATTGGATTTTGTCTTTGCTGCTATCTAAATTATTTGCTGTATAAAATTCATCAAGTAAAGCTTTGATGTTTTTCTTCATTTCAGCAAAGTAAAGAGATTTGTATGTGTTTTTATTGTTGTTGTCAGGTGTAAGTTTTGCCAAATCAATTAAATTACCATCTTTGTCAATTGGCATTAATGAGTTAATTTTATCTTTAGCATCGCGTGGTGTTTTATATTTTGCTGTGGCTTGGTCGCTACCACCTAAATTAGCATCTGGTGCCGCGTTTGAAAGTCATAAATCAGTTGCTTTAGAAGTAGATGTTTGTGAATTGTCCTTCACAAAATCTCAGTTAATAGCAGCGTTGATTAATGATCTAAAACTAATACTTTGGTTTGCAAAAACACCACTACTAATCGATTTTCTGTCACTATAGTGTTCTCAATCGCCTTTGAAACCTTGAAGAATTTCTTCGATAGATGCGCCATAAACTAATTTAGCGTAATTGTCATTGAAGTGTTGTGAATAATTTGGTTGATTATTTTTGTCACGTGGAGCAGGAGTAATGTTAAAAGCAGAATTACCGATTGATTGTGATTTGAGGTAGTTTCTAAATTTAACATAACTATATTGATTTTGGTTAGACTCGATTGCTTTTTTATTGGTTTCGTTTAAGTTGTCATAACTAAGCACGCTGTTTTCTGAACCATTAAGAAAGTCACTTTGCGCTTTGTTTGCGTCATTTACACCGTAACGAATTAAAATGCTCTCTAAGTTATTTTGATTCAATAATCCTTTGCTCAAGTAATCTGGATTCACCTTAAGTTCAAGAACATTGTCAGTTGATTTTGTGGCGTTAGGTAAATACGCTCCAGCGTATAGGTTGTTTTTGTATGTGTCTACGCCATAGTAATATAGCGCGATTTCATGGATGATGCTACGACCATATTGATATTCGTTTGCTTCAGTTGAAGCATATTTTTTGTCAGCTGCCAGTGCCTTAATTTTTTGGCTAGGAGCACCCGCAAAAATCAATGACTGAGCAAGCATTAATTTAAAGAAACCAAAAAAATCTGTGCTTTGGTTAGTATCTAAAACATCAAATACTAACGCGTTATTTTTAACGGCGTTAACAGGAGTGAATTTTTTTTCGTCAAACTGAATAAATTTTTCTTGACTAAGGTTATGAATATCAAATTGTTGGCCGTTTGTGTATAAAGTGCTATTGAATTTTTGGTTTTGGTCGTTCAATCTTTTACGGGCAAGCTTATCGGTTTTGTTGTTTTGAGCAGGTGTGCCGTTAAAACCCCTGAAAGCTCTTTGGAAATAACCTGTAAAATAAGTTCTTAAATACGAATATCAAAAATCTTCAGCAACAACTTGGTACTGAGTTTTTTCGCCATTAGCATCGTATCAATAAAAACCGTCTTTAATTTTAATTTCCATTTTTACAGCTTTTTTGGCTGCTTCTTTAAATGCTTCTGAATTTATCGAATTAACGTTGCTAGATTGTTGAAAAACGTATGGAATGGTTGTGTCCTTGTTTTCTTCAGCCTGGTCATTGTCAAAAGTTTTGGTTGAACCATCTTTGAAGGTGAACACAACAGCTTGAGCAAGTTCTAGTTTGAATTTAACTTGACCAGCTTTGACAATATTACCTTGTTCATTATATTCTGGTGATGATAAAGTTTGCAAACGAACAAGTGACGCAGCAGTTGCTGTTTTTTCAAGGCTTTGTTCTGGATTAATTCTGCTGCTTAGTTCAGTTGATGTATCTAAAAAGTATTGATTCATCGGACTTGCAGTTGTTAAATTGTAAACAATTTGGTTTTGGTTGACTTTTGTGTTGTCACCTGAATTATTGGTGCATGAAATTGCTAAAGAAATAGGGGCCAAAGAAATTATTGGCAAAAACTTATAGAATTTTTTATACATCAGTTCTCCGTTTAAAAATACGTTAAGAAAAGTAATAAAAAATAACGAAAGTGAACCGTCATTTTCATTATTTTATTTTGATAAAGTACTATTTTATTTTTCTTGGCTTTTGAGCGATTTCAATTCAAAAGCTGTTGGTGTTTTACGACCAAAAAAGTCGATTTCAACTGTTGCTTTTTGAATTGCTTCGTTAAGCTCAATTATTTTACCACTCTCACCTTTAAAAGGCCCCTCAATAATTTCCACAATTTCACCAATAAGAAATTTCTCGAGTAATTTGCCGCTTTCGAAGTCTTTGGCAAATTTTTGTTCCTTTAAAAAACTTTTTTCAATTTCGCGGTGAGATACAGGTGTTGGTTTTGCTCCCTTACCACTTGACCCAATTAAACCGGTAACATACTGTGTATTCCGAATCACAAATCAAGCACGATCGGTCATATCCATTTTGATAAAAATGTAACCCGAATACATATTGATTCACTTTACTTTATAAGGTTCACCCTTAAGCTTTTTTTCTTGTTCTTTAGCCGAAATAGTAGGTTTTTTAAAAATTTTAAAGGCACCTTCTGGAGTAGCGGTGTTGTCAAAACTTTCAGCAACTTGTTCACTAATAATTCTGTTTCTTAAACTTTCAATTACTTGTTCTTCTTTACCTGTTACGGTACTAATCATATATCATAAAAATTTATTATTTTCCATAGATCCCCTTAGTTAATTGAAGCGCTTGTTCAAATTACAGTAAACATTGATGCTAGGGCAATTACGATAATTACAAAAGCGACAGAAAAAATCACCACTTGTCAAAACGATGTTCAGTTCACTTTTGAGGTTGGCCACTGTACACGTTTAATTTCTTTCACAAAACGACGAAAGAAGTATCTTTTTTTTCTTTGTTCTTTTGGTTCAAAACCAGTTTCGTTCTTTTTACGTAGTTTGGCGGCAGCTCTTTCTTCTTTGTCTTGTTTTTTAGCCAATGCATTTGCTGCTTTTCTATTTTTTCTATCAACAACTCTTTGTGCTTTTCTTGCTTCTTTGGCCGCTTTTTCAGCAAGTTTAGCTTCGTTAATCAATTTGTCAGACATTATTTTTCCTCTTTGTGCAATGTGTGAATTCGACATTTAGGACAAAATTTCTTAATTTGAATGCGTTCCGGATTGGTTAGGCTTTTGTGTGTTGTGTAATTCAGCGCGAAACATTCAGAACAGCTCAAGGTAATTTTTCTCTTCTCCATTAATTATACCTTTTCCATATTTAAAAAAGCCGCGAGGGCTTTTTGTGTAAATATTATAAATTGTTTTTAAAAAACAAAAGTAAAAGACAGTGTGATTGATTTTAATAAGTTTGATAGAAATTATGAAATTTAGTTTGAATTGTGTGTTGTAGTTTGTGAAGTTTTTGTGTTGACATTAAATGGTCTTTGAAATTAAAGCGTTTTTGCAAGCAAAACTTACGTTCAAGTGTTGAAAGTTCGCGTCTTCAGAATTTAAGCAAATCAATATTCTCAACTAATGTTCATGTCTGCGCGTCTTTGTCTTCTAAGTCAAAAAGTTCAAAATCAAAATCGGAGTTTCCAATTTGCATCGTGCGTTCGTTTTTTCAGCGCTTGCGCTCACTGCGCAAATAATTTTTGGTAAAGTTAGTCACGATTTTGACCAAAAAAGTTGTAAAAGATGCTTGCTTGAGTCTTGGTTCGTAAGATTTTAAAAAATAGCCAACTTTTAGTAAAAAGTCGCCATAAACATCATCTTTGTTTTCGTGTGAATATTGTTGATTCAAAGTTTTTGTAATAAATGATTGAATCAGTTCTCGATATTTTAAATGAATTAATTTAGTTAATTCATTGTCAGTCATACTGTCAAATAAAAGTTGAAGTCCAGCACTGTCTTTAGAGTTTACAAATTGGTTAAAAGCTTTTAGTTTTTTAAAAATAAAAACTCGAGTTGGCAAAACACTCCTTAATCTTTTTTAGTGATCGAGTGAATAAGTAAGCCTGCCGCAACTGAAACATTTAAAGATTGCACAGTTCCCTTTTGTGGAATATAAACAATTTGGTCAGCAGTTCTTAACGTTGGCAATGATACACCATCACCTTCACTACCAAGCACCAAGGCAGCTGGGTAGTTATATTGAATTTCGTCGAAACTTGCCGCGTTTTGTTCTAAAGCGGAAACATAAATTCAAAAATGTTCTTTCTTCAATTTGGTTAAAGTTGCTGAAATGCTACTTACTTTAATGAATTTGATATTCGCAAAACCGCCTGATGCAATTTTTAATACTGTAGGAGTAATTGAAGCAGCTTTTTCCTTTGGAAAAATAATGTGTTTAATGCCAAAAGCATTGGCTGTCCGGATGATAGCACCAAAATTATGTGGGTCTTGAATGTGATCAAGCACTAAAACACAATTTGGTTTGTCTTTAAAAATAACATTAAGTTCGTAAATAGGGAAATCCTTAAGAAAAGCAACAATACCTTGGTGATTTTCGTTGTTAAAAACTTCGAAGAAACCCTTTTCTTTAATTTCGATTGGAACTTTGGCTGATTGAAAAATTTGTTCGTTACTAAATTTTGTACCTTTTTGCAAAACAATTTTTTCTAAAGGAAAGCGATTTGCAAGTGCATCTGCGACGCTATTTTTACCACACACATATAATTTTTTCAATTTTTGCGAATTTTGATTCATATTTTTTTCCCAGTTTCTGTTCACTTAGATTAAGTTTTTTGCTAGCAATTTTGCTCTTAACTCATCTGCTTGAGCGAATTGTTTTTTTTGTAACAATTCTTGTCAATTTTTGTAAATGTTAATATCTTCATTATAGTTGTTTTTGTCAACTAAATTTTTATGGATGTTACCAAGAACTTGCGTTACTGTTAATGCTTTTTCAAAGTCGCTGTCGTTTTTATTAAAATCTTTTAACGCTTCGTTAAGAAGTAAGTTGTATTTAGCAAAATCAAAATCTTTCAGTGCTTCAAAAATAACTTTTGCTTGTTTAGTTAATGACTGGCTTGTAAAGTTTTGTTCAAAATTAATGTAAGCTTTAAAAATAACGCGCACATATTTTTCTTTAATTTTGTACATATTGTCGATAAGTTCATCAGTAACGTTGATTTGCGCGGTTAGTTTACTACTTAAAAAAATAAGTTTGAGAATTTCAGCGTCGTGTTTTGCCAAAAAGTCGTTAGCTAAAACGATGTTTCCTAATGATTTTGACATCTTGATACCATCTAAATTAATTTGTCCGGTTCTAAGTCATTCTTTAGCAAGAGGTCGACCATAAATTGCAAAATGCTGGATATTTTCGTTTTCGTGATGAGGAAATGTTAAGTCCATTCCACCGCCATGAAAATCAACTCCGGCTTCACCGAAATGTTTAGCAATCAAAGCACAACATTCGGTATGTCAACCTGGTCTACCCTTACCAAAAGGACTTTCATATTTAATGCCTTCAGTTGTGTTTTTTCATAGCGCAAAGTCGGCATCAAATTTCTTTTGAGAAGAAAATTCTTCAAAGTGCATTTTATCAAGGTTTTGATTTGATACTATGCCATAGTGTTCTTGGCAGCTTTTAATGTCAAATCAAATGTTCTGTTCTGCGTCAGCGTAGGCGCGTTTTTTAGCAAGAATTTTCTGAATATAGTCGGTAATAACATCAAAATTATCAGTTACTTTTTCAACGTGAGTGACGGTGTCAACATTTAATTTTTTAAGTAAGTCTAAATAGTTATTTCCAAAAAATTCACTTACTTCTAATTCACTTTTATTTTCGACTATGGCCTTTTTGATAATTTTGTCATCAATATCTGTTAAATTGTGTACAAAAACGAAAGGCATTTCAAGTGCACGATAAGCCTTTAGAACTAAGTCATAAGTTAGAATTGGGCGTAAATTTCCAATGTGGACATAGTTGTAGACAGTTGGTCCACAAACATAAATTTTTGTGAAATTTTTGTTCATTTTTCACACCTTTCAATTTCAAAAAAAGGCTATTAAATAGCTTCATTCTTAAATGTACTAAAATTGTAATAAACAATTTATTCAAAGGAGAATCTTTTTATGAAAATAGTAGTTGTTGGGGCAAATCACGCTGGAACTTCGTTCTTAAGAACACTTAAAACCGTGAACCCAGATGCTCAAGTTGTAGCATATGACAGAAACACAAACACATCATTTTTAGGTTGCGGTATTGCAATCTGAGTAGCTGGTGTATTTAGCGAACCAGGTGGTTTATTCTACTCATCTCCAGAAATTTTAAGAAATGACTATGGCGTAGACTTAAAAATCGAACACGACGTTGTTAAAATTGATCGGAAGAAAAAAGAATTAACTGTGAAAGACCTTAGAACAGGTCGTGAATTCAAAGACAACTATGACAAACTTGTTTTTGCTGGTGGTACTTGACCAATCGTTCCTCCAATCAAGGGTGTTGAATACAAAAATATTGTTCTTTCAAAACTTTACCAACATGCACAATACTTAGTTGAAAAAGCAAACGATCCTAAAATTAAAAATGTTGTTGTTGTAGGTGCTGGCTACATCGGTATTGAATTAGTAGAAGCATTCCACGTAAAAGGTAAAAAAGTTACTTTAGTTGACTTAAGTGACAGAGTTGTTGCTAACTACCTTGACAAAGAATTCACAGAAAAAATGGAACACAACATGAAAGCTGATGGCGTTAAACTTGCTCTTGGCGAAAAATGTGTTGAATTCAAATCAAACGATGGCGTACACGTTTCAGAAGTGGTTACAGATAAAGGTTCATACCCAGCTGATTTAGTTGTGCTTTCAGTTGGTTTCAAACCAAATACAGCTGTACTTAGTGACGTTGAAAAATTACCAAATGGTGCAATCAAAGTTAATGAATTCCAACAATCAGTTAGTGACGAAAACATTTACGCACTTGGTGACTCAGCTGCTCTTAAACACTGTGTAACTAATGACTTTGCACACGTTGCGCTTGCAACAAACGCAGTTAAAACTGGTATTGTGGCAGCTCTTAACCTTGCAGGCCTTAAAGTTGCTTTCCCAGGTGTAGCAGGTACCAACTCAATCAATGTATTTGGTTGCAGATACGCATCAACTGGTTTCACAGAAGGTGTTGCTAAGAAACATGGTTTCAATGTTGGTGTACAATACTTCGAAGACAATGACAAGTGTGAATTTGTAAGCCCACATGAAAAAGTTGGTTTCAAACTTGTTTACGACAAAGACACATTAAAAGTGTTAGGTGCACAAGTTGGTTCATGAGGTAAAACAGGCCACACAGAAGTTATGTATATGTTTGGTTTAGCAATTCAAAGAGGTTTAACCTTACCTGAAGTTGCTCTTACAGACGTATTCTTCTTACCACACTTTAACAAACCATTCAACTTCTTCTTGGTGCCAATTCTTAAGGCATTAGGCTTGGACTACAAGAAATAATTAATCCTTCGAAAAAAGATGCCTAGTGCATCTTTTTTATTCTTGTCTATTTTAAGTATGAATTTAAGTTTTAAGTTATAATTCTTTTACTTTTATTGCATTTTATGCTAGCATTAAATTTTCAAGAAAGGAGAGCCAATGTCAAGAGTAGACCAGTTAACTTTAAGAGGGCCAATGGTTGGCAACAAACGCTCACACGCAATGAACGCAACCAAGCGTAAATTCAACTTAAACTTACAAAAAGTTACAGTGAATGTTAATGGCAAAAAAGTATCTCTTAGAGTTAGTGCAAAAACCGCAAAAACTATTAAAAGTAAAGGCGTTCTTTCTTCTTTCTAATATCAATTGATTCATAAAAAGCTTCCTCGCGGTGAGGAAGCTTTTTTTTACCAATAATACAATAATATAGCTTGATTTGTCGTACGTTTAGCTTGTAGTCTTGGTTAAATAATAATCCAACAACACAGGTGCGTGGTCAGAAATATTAGTTACTAATTCATATCAAGGAACACTGTTTTTGTTAACATAACTTGTGTTTTTGCTATAAATGTTTCATCATTTTTGTTGTCCGGTTTTAAGGTCTAATCAACCACCTTGTGTATCATAAGCTTTGAGCAAGTCGACACGATATTGTTCAGGAGCGACTGGCGCAATATTTTCTGCGCCTTGGTCTAAATACACGAATTTATCGTAAGGTTGACTATAACCAGCGCTTTTACCGCTCTTTTTGTAAGTTGCAGTTTGTCTTAAAGAGCTTTTATAATGTTCATTAACGTTTTGTGCAAATTCTCGATATGCAGTTTTAATATTATTTTGAATGAATTCTTGAGTTTCAAATAAAGCTTGATTCTCAGCCATGATGTTTGTATCACCCAATAAAATAATATCGTTTGTCACACCAGCGTTTTTTAAGTCCAAAATAATTTTGGGAAACATTAAAGCTTCTTTGACTTCCTGTTCCCCTTGTCCGTTGTACTGCTTTGAAGCTTGTTCGTTTTTACTTGCTGAATTACCGGGTGAATCTAAGTGAAAAGTGACTAAGCTAAGGACATCATCTTTGCCATTAACTTGAAAATCTACTAAAAATGGATAACGTGTAAAATCATAGTTAGTTAAAAGTTTTTTAACTTCTTGACCGTCTTTTTGAACTACACTAACAACATTTTCTTTATAAATAAAACCAAAATCTTCTATTGAATTAGGGAAATTTGGATTCTTGATAGTTTCACTTGTTACGAAGGTTCAACTGTTTTTAGTTTTATTATCACTTCGTTCTTTTTCAAAATTGTTTAATAAATCAGTTATACGTTGTAATTTATCTCCTGAATTACTATTTATTTCCTGAATCGCAACAATATCAGGGCTAACATGAAAAATCGTGCCAGCTAAACCATAAACTTTGTTAGACAAAGCATTATCATTGGTGCCACCAAAATTTTCAATATTTCAAGACATAATTTGAATTTTGTCACCAGAAAAAATTGATTTTTGTTCGTTTTGCTTTTGTGTGTTATTTGCTGTGTTGTCAGGTATGTTAGTGATTTTCTTCAAAATATCTTGTGCAGCATCACTAATTTTTTCTGTGCAGCTTGTTGCTGAAAGCAGAGGCAGAAAAGAAGCTATTCCCGCACAACTTAACACTAATTTAGTTTTTAATTTCATAGTTATATTTTATAAAAAAGATTTTAGTGATTTTACTAATAATTCTATATTTTAGGCACAAAATAAAACAAAGAAAAAGCAAAGAGGTTTCCCTTTGCTTTTAATTATTATTTATTATCAGAAACAGTATAGGTGTAAAAAATTACGGCAGGAGCGTGGTCTGTGAAATTACTTAATAAAGCTGAAATCGGAACAGAATTAGCATCTTTATATTTTGATTCATCTTTCTTAACTTTTATATAGTATTCGCTTGCAAGCATTTTGTCTAGATAGCCACCTTTGTCAGGCGGCAAGAAAGCATCAGCAACATTAACTCTATATTCTTCCGGCTGAGCCAATTCAACATTTGTTGGTCCTTGATCTAAAATTAAAAATTTGTCATAACTGTTTTTGTAATTATCGTTACCTTTGCTTTCTTTTCATCCTTCCCCATTAAAAGTTGTGCGGTAGTTTTTGAGATTATTAGCAAAATCACGGTAACCCGTTTTTACATTTAAGTTGACGTAAGTATCACTTTGAAAAATTTTTTCAGAGTGGTTATCTTTGATGTTTGAATCACCCATAATAATTAAATCGCCTGTTGTATTTTCTGCTTTAAAGGTTTCAAAAATTTTTGCCAAGCCAATAGCTTCTTTAACTTCTTGTGCGCCTTGTCCGCTAAATTCCACACTAGCTTCTTCTTTACCTTTTTTTGCTCCTGGAGCATCAAGGTGAAAAGTTCCTAAGGTGAATTTATCTTTTGAGTTAAGTAATTGAAAATCTGCTAAAAGCGGTGGACTAGCAAAATCGATGCTGTTCTCTGCGTCGAGGAATAGTCTTAAATTAGATGCGCTTACCTTATTACTTTTATAAAGGAAAGCAAAGTATTCAGCTTGACCTTTTTTGTTTGGGTTTTCAGACAATAATGTTTGTATTTCTCAAGTATTTCTATTGTCAGTTTTGGTTTCTTCAAATTTGTTTAAATCCTCAGCTAAATTTTTAGCTTTTTTGTCACCACCATTTTTAACAATTTCTTGCAAAGCATAGATATCCGCATCAATGCGCTTTAAAGTTTCTAAAACAGCGTAATAACGAGGACTTTGTCTATCTGTTGTTGCACCACCAAAAGTTTGTATATTTCAAGTCACAATTTTAATTTTTGTTCAGATTTGCCAGCATTTTGTTGTGAAGTTTCGTCACTTTTATCACTTTTTGCAGATTCAGCGACATTTTCTTCAGCTTTTTTGTCATTTTCGTTGTTTGGGGTAGATTCAGCAACATTTTCGTTTAATGTTTCTTCATTTTTTTCTTTTGTTTCGGATTTTTCAGTTATTGTTTGGCAACTAACAGCCAGTAACGGTAAGAGGCCCCCCTATTAATGTACTGCTTAAAATAAATTTTTTAGATTTAAATTTCATATCACACTCCTACATAAAAAAAGATTGAAAAATCTTTTTTTAAAATTATAAATTTTATGATTTGTTCAAAAAAGTGAGCGCAGTAAAATAGATTGAATTACTATGTATTTTGGATAATTACAATAAAAAAAGGCGCAGTGAGCGCCAGTTTCGTCTTATACACTTTGACACTTGTAAATAAATTTCACGCATAAAATTTATTAATTATTTAAGGGAAAGGAGTATACACTCAAGACAACTAATTAAATTAGTAACCGTTCAACTTGGAACGCATTGAATATATTTTACATTAAAAATTTAAAATTAAATCTTTTTTATTTTTTTATTAAAAGACGCAATGAACAATAGCGCTTGAAGCATATGTTTTCTATTATCAACTTCCACGTTTGTATTATTGACTTTTTTATAAACTTTAAAACCAAACGAGAAAGTACCTGTTGTTTGGTTTAAATAAATTTTAGTTATTTGGGCGTTAAGTGTGTTTTCTTTAGTAACTGGAGTAATTAGATCAGCAACATAATATGCACCTGATTGAGTGTTATTTGCTGTGTTGTCAGGTATGTTTGTGATTTTCTTCAAAATATCTTGTGCAGTATCATTAATTTTTTCTGTGTAACTTGTTGCTAAAAACAAAGGCAGAAAAGAAGTTATTTCCGTGAAACTTAACACTAATTTAGTTTTTAATTTCAAAGTTATATTTTATAAGACAGATTTTAGTGATTTTACTAATAATTCTATATTTTAGGCTCCAAAATAAAACAAAGAAAAAAGCAAAGGGGATTTCCTTTGCTTTTAATTATTATTTATTATCAGAAATAGTATAGGTGTAAAAAATTACGGCAGGAGCGTGGTCTGTGAAATTACTTAATAAAGTTGAAATTGGAACAGAGTTAGCATCTTTATATTTTTCAGTACCTCTAACTTGTATATAGTATTCGCTTGCGAGCGTTTTATCTAGATAACCACCTTTGTCAGATGGCAAGAAAGCATCAGCAATATTAACTCTATATTCTTCTGGTTGAGCCAATTCAACATTTGTTGGCCCTTGATCTAAAATTAAAAATTTGTCATAACTGTTTTTGTAATTATTGTTACCTTGGTTTTCTTTTCATCCTTGCCCGCTAAAAGTTGTGCGGTAGTTTTTGAGATTATTAGCAAAATCACGATAACCTGTTTTTACATTTAAGTTGACGTAAGCGTCACTTTGAAAAATTTTTTCAGAGTGGTCATCTTTGATGTTTGAATCACCCATAATAATTAAATCGCCAGTTGCATTTTCTGCTTTAAAGGTTTCAAAAATTTTTGTCAAACCAATAGCTTCTTTAACTTCTTGTTCGCCTTGTCCGCTAAATTCCGCACTAGCTTCTTCTTTACCTTTTTTCGCTCCAGGAGCATCAAGGTGAAAAGTTCCCAAGGTGAATTTATCTTTTGAATTAAGTAACTGAAAATCTGCTAAAAGCGGCGGACGAGAAAAATCGATGCTGTTCTCTGTGTCAAGGAATAGTCTTAAATTAGTTGCGCTTACCTTATTACTTTTATAAAGAAAAGCAAAGTATTCAGCTTGACCTTTTTTATTTGGATTTTCAGATAATAATGTTTGTATTTCTCAAGTATTTCTATTGTCAGTTTTGGTTTCCTCAAATTTGTTTAAATCCTCAGCTAAATTTGTGGCTTTTTTGTCACCACCATTTTTAACAATTTCTTGCAGAGCATAGATATCCGCATCAATGTGCTTTAAAGTTTCTAAAACAGCGTAATAACGAGGACTTTGTCTAACTGTTCTTTCACCGCCAAAAGTTTGTATATTTCATGTTGCAATTTTTAATTTTTGCTCAGATTTGTCAGCGTCTTGTTGTGATTTTTCGCGACTTTCATCACTTTTTCCAGCTTCAGCGGCTTTTTCTGCTGTTTTTTCGTGACTTTCATCACTTTCTCCAGATTCAGCGACATTTTCTTCAACTTTATTGTCATTTTCGTTGTTTGGGGTAGATTCAACAACATTTTCACTTAATGTTTCTTCATTTTTTTCTTTTGTTTCGGATTTTTCGGTTACGGTTTGGCAACTAACAGCCAGCAACGGCAAAAGGCTCCCCCCTATTAATGTACTGCTTAAAATAAATTTTTTAGATTTAAATTTCATATCACACTCCTACATAAAAAAAGATTGAAAATCTTTTCTTAAATTATAACTTTGGCGATTTGTTCAAAAAAATGAACGCAGTAAAATAAATCGAATTACTATGTATTTTGCATAATTACAATAAAAAAAGGCGCAGTGAGCGCCAGTTTCGTCTTATACACTTTGACACTTGTAAATAAATTTCACGCATAAAATTTATTAATTATTAAAGGGAAAGGAGTATACACTCAAGACAACTAATTAAATTAGTAACCGTTCAACTTGGAACGAATTGAGTCTATTTCACATTAAAAATTTAAAATTAAATCTTTTTTATTTTTTTATTAAAAGGCGTAATGGAACAATAGCGCTTGAAAACATATGTTTTCTATTATCAACTTCCACGTTTGTATTATTTACTTTTTTATAAACTTTAAAACCAAACGAGAAAGTACCTGTTGTTTGATTTAAATAAATTTTAGTTATTTGTGTGTTAAGTGTGTTTTCTTTAGTAATTGGGGTGATTAGATCAGCAACATAATATGCATCTGACTGAGTGTTATTAGGATTTGAAAGCTTAGATGTATTAACGTAAAAGATTTCAGTCTTAGTTTTTTTAACTACATCTTCTACTGACATTTTTTGGGTTTCAAAATCGAAGACAAATTTAAACTTACCGTCGTTGTTTTGTGAGGAGTTAAAAGCATTGATAAGAGCTTGTGCTTGTTCAGTTTTTAATTTTCCGTCTGTGTCAGGATCGATGATCGCAAAGTTGTTAGTATTATTTTGTGGGATTTCAGCGAGCAAACCAAATGACTCTTTAAACATATCAATAGTTTCTTTAATTTGCTCATTATCAACCAATTCATTTACTAATTCAGAAATTTGAGTAGTATCACTAGTGTTAAGATTTTTAAATTTCTCAACTATTTCTTTAATTTCTTGAGTTTCAGGAGTTGTTTTATCATTCACAACAGAATTAACTGTGTCCAAAACTTTATTTACTGTTGGTTCAATATCTTTTTCGTATTTGACAAGAGCTTGTTCGTAATCTATTAAGCCAATTTCTTTTAAATCATTTGCAAGATTTTTCGATTCGGTTACGTCAGTGTCTTTGAGGACTTCAAAAGTATTTTCATACACAGCAAATAACTCTTTCACTTTCTCCTCAAGTGGTTTTTTAGAGTTTTCAACAAGAGCAACAACATCAGTTATTCTTTGTGTTTTGGTGAATTGAGTATCCTTTTCATTGCTTGATGTAAAACTTAAATCACAACTAATTGTTGCTAAAGGTAAAATAGTTGCTGTAGCAATTGGAACGCTTAATCAAAATTTTCTTCTTTTAAATTTCATGCATACAATTTTAATATTTATTTATTTGCTAAGAAAAAATTAGTTGAGTTATTTTGCTTTCTCTGAATGCATAAGAGTTTTTTATAAAAAAAGCAATTTTAAGTCAAATTGCTTTTTAAATTTGTTTAACTTACTACAAGTTACAAAATTAAATCAATGGTCGAAGCGCTTCGAAGAAGAAATCTGTTAACAGATTAGCTTTAATACTAATTGGGTCGAGACTATTTAATTGCGATTTACTTTTGTACACTTCAATTTGTTCAATAATTTGCGAAACTGCTTCGCCAGTAATTATGTCCATAATTTCATATTGTGAATACATTGACCGCATATCTATGTTAGCAGATCCCATTCACCCAATCTTATCGTCGATTACACCACATTTTGTGTGAATAAACACATCTTTTGTTAAGTATAGCTTGAGGCCAACTGCCTCTAATTTTGATAAAAGATTCAGACTTGTTTTTCAAACCAGTTTTTTGTCAGGAAGACCCGGGAAATATACCTCGACAGATACTCCGCCTTCAAGCAATAACTTTAAAATATTAAATAATGATGAAGGTGGAGAAAAGTAAGGTGTGACAATTTTGACAGACTTTTTGGCACTAGTTAAAAGCGAAAGTAAATTGTATTCAATTGAACTTGCCTCGTAAATGGGGCTGTCCGCCACCAAAAGCGAATTAGCGTTTGGTTCAAAGTCAGTGAATTCTGTGTTGAAAAAAACTTTGGGAACACTTTTGATAATGTTTTTTCTATCAAAAATATTTCACATTTTAAGAAACTGCAAAATGTATGCATTAATTTGTGGACCTTCAATTTTGAAATTTAAATCAATTCAGTCACCATATTTTCTTGATAGACCAACATATTCATCGCTAAGATTACAACCACCGGCATAAACTATTTTTGAGTCTATAACATAGAACTTTTGGTGATTTCGATAAAAATTCTGTGAGTATACAAAAGGATATAAAACCTTTGAAATGTATACAATTTCAAAATTAATGTGTTTCTTTAAATTATTTAAAAAAAATCTTTTGCTAACTGTTGTTCGCCCGAAATCATCAATTAATCAATAGATTTTTACGCCTTCTTTAGCTTTTTCTTTCAGAATATCAATAAACGTTCTTAAAATTTCGCCGTGTTTAATAATGTAAGAAATAATAAAAATATGAGACTTTGCGTTTTTTAGCGCACGAAACAAATCGTTAAAGAAATCGCCTGTGCGTTGAAAAATTTTGTATTTGCCGTCTAAGGATATGGTTTTATTTAGACTTTCTAAAGTTTGAATGTGAGCATCAAACACGTGTTGTTTTGTAAACAAACTTGAATAACTTTTCAATTGAAAAGTTGGGTTGGCGTTTAAGGTTTTTTCTTTTTTGTTTCTATATTTGGCTCCGAAAGTTAAGAAGAAAATGTTACCAATAATTGGGAAAAGCATCAAAATTAAAATTCATGATAACTTTGTTGCCTCAGTTCGTGTTTGCAAAAAAATTCAAATCGCAACCAAACTGTTGACAAAATAAGAAAAAAATGTAAAAGCAACAAATAAGTTTTGGTCATAAATGTAAGTAAAATACAAAACAACAATAAGAGCAAACAAAAAGAGCAAAGCTTCTAAAGAATAAACAAGAAAACCGAGCGTTTTTTTAAACATATCAATATTTTATTATGTTCTTTGCTGTTTAAAATTCATCTTTCTATTCTCTTTTATACTTAATAACTTCATACAAGAAAAGAACAGATGATTTAAAGTGTGTTATATTTAATAAACAAGGTGATACGATGGGAATTTTTAAATACTTAAAAAATAAATTCTTTAAAAAAGAAGGCAAGGAAGCTCTTGCAGCCAAAGAAAAAGAATTAAAAGAAAAAGAGTTACAAGAATTACTAGATTCTAAACAACTGGAAAAATATAATGCTGGACTTGCAAAAACATCTTCGCTTGGTCAAAAAATCTTTAATTTGCAACAAGTTCATAAGGAAATCAACAAAGATTTTTTTGACGAACTTGAAGAAATTTTGATTATGAGCGATATTAGCGCTAAATTAGTTTATGCTATTGTCACACACATACGCTCAGAAGTAGTAAAACGTAACATCACGGATGTTAAAGAAATTGGCGAACTTGTTACTGACCAACTTTTTGTTGTGTATGCAAACAAGAGTGTTGTTGATACAACGCTTAATTATCAAGATGGCAGACTCAATATCTTTATTTTCATTGGTGTAAATGGATCGGGCAAAACCACATCAATTGCAAAAATCGCGCACAGATACATAAAAATGGGAAAGAAAGTTTTAATTGCTGCCGCCGATACTTTCCGTGCAGGTGCAGTTGACCAGTTGGAAATTTGAGCCAACCGAGCTAACGCAGACATTATCAAACCAATTAAAGACGGCGCTGACCCTTCTAGCGTTGTTTATAGCGGACTTGAAAAAGCAAAAAACGAAGGGTACGATTTATTACTTATTGATACAGCTGGTCGTTTGCAAAACAAAATTAATTTGATGAAAGAACTTGAAAAAATGTATCAAGTAATCAAAAAATTCGAGGAAACCGCACCCCACGAATGTTTACTAGTTTTAGATGCTACTACAGGCCAAAATGGAGTTTCACAAGCTAAAGCATTCAATGAAGTTACTCACCCAACAGGTATCATTTTAACCAAAATGGATGGTACAAGCAAGGGCGGAATTGTGTTATCAATAAAAGACGAACTTGATTTGAATGTGAAATACATTGGTTTAGGTGAAACCATGGAAGATTTACAAGAGTTTGATTTAGATACATTTATTTATGCGTTAACTAAAGATTTGGTTGCTGACTATGAACAATAAAAATATTCAAGATGTTGAAGTAATTGAAGAATTAATTGCACTGTATGAAAAATACGGTTCACTACTAACACAAACACAAAAACAAGCTTTTCACTTAAGGTTTTTCGAAGATTTGTCTTATCAAGAAATTGCTAATGTGTTAGTTACGACAAGGTCGGCTGCTTATGATAGTGTCAAAAAGGCAATTGACAAGTTAGAAAAAATAAACAATAAGTTAAAAAATAACACTCTTTAATATATAATATAGCAACTTTACGAGCAAATTTTGGAAGAGGAGGAAGTAAGATGCCAAGAGAAGGCTTTACACTTGGATGTACAGTTTGCAAAAATGAAAACTACATTAGCAAAAAGAACAAGAAAAACAATCCAGAAAAAATTGAATTAGCTAAATACTGCTCTACTTGTCAAAAATCAACATTGCATAAAGAAAAGAAATAATTTGCATTCAGCTAAACACGAGGAACTCGTGTTTTTTATTGCTGAAATTTAAGTTTTGTATTTAGTTTCAAAAATTTCTATTTATGCTATAATTAATCACGATTTTTCACTTGTTAGTGAATTTTTTAACTAACAAATCTTAGGAAAAAGGGAGGTATTTATGGCTAACATAAAATCTAAAGTAAAAAGTATAGCTAAAATGGAAGAAGCCAGAGTAAGAAACAATGCGATGAAAACTCGTGTTCGTAAAGCAATTAGAGCTGCTCGTGAAGCTGTTTTAGCTAAAGACGAAAAAGCTGTAGAATTAGTTGCTAAAGCTCATTCATTAATTGCAACTGCTGTTCAAAAAGGAACTTTCCACCCTAACAAAGGTTCAAGAAAGTCATCTCGTTTGGACAAATTTGTAAATGAGCAAAAAAACAAAGCGTAACATACTTCCAGAACTAAAGTGGTTTATCCACTTTTTTTAATATTTAGAGCAGTTTTGCGAAGAATACTGTGTTATAGGTTTATTTGCTAAATCGAAAAACAAACACTTATTGAGAAACAAATTTTAAGTAACTAACACATTTTAAGTGCTTTGTTGTTAGCGCCTATGTCATAGATATATTTGTGATTTTCAATTGTGAACAAGAACTAAAGTGAGTTTAAATCAAATCTTAGATAGAAATATAATAAGAATATCAATCGGAGATATATGAAAAAAGTAATTTTAGGAATGTCAGGTGGCGTTGATTCTTCAGTTGCAGCATACTTACTTAAAAAACAAGGTTACGATGTTGAAGGATTGTTTATGCGTAACTGAGATTCAAACTTAAATAATGACTTTTTAGGAAATGAAAATATTTCGCAAAACATTTGCCCGCAAGAACAAGATTATCAAGACGCCCAAAAAGTTGCTCAGCAGCTAGGAATCAAATTACATCGAGCTGACTTTATTAAAGAATATTGGGATAATGTGTTTGAAAATTTCATTGCTGAATATCAAAAAGGTCGTACGCCTAATCCTGATATTTTGTGCAACAAATATATTAAATTCAAAGCTTTTGCAGATTACGCTTTTAATATGCTCGGTGCAGATTTGATTGCGATGGGACATTATGCCAAAGTTGAAAATGGACATTTATATCGGGCCAAAGACCAAAATAAAGACCAAACTTACTTTTTAGCACAACTTACTTCAGCACAACTTGCTAAAGTTTTAATGCCTTTGGCAAATTACACAAAGGAAGAAATTCGTAAAATTGCACAAGAGTTAAAGCTCGAAACAGCACAAAAGAAAGATTCAACCGGAATTTGTTTCATTGGTGAACGTAACTTTACTAAGTTTTTACAAAATTACATTCCTGCTCAACCTGGTAATTCTGTTTCCATAGTTACAGGTAAAGTTGTGGGACAACACGAAGGCTGTTTTTACTACACTTTAGGACAACGAAAAGGTCTTAATTTAGGCGGTTTGGAAGAACCACATTATGTCTGTGGACGTGATGTTGTGAAAAATATTGTGTATGTAGCCCCTTCATCGCAAATGCAATATTTAACTTCTGATTCACTACTTGCATCAAATCTCACTTTGAACAATACTGACTTCAATATGAATAATTTGACTGCGAAATTTAGATATCGACAACAAGATGTGCCTGTGAAAATTAAAATTTTAGAAGATGGTTGAATTAAAGTTGACTATCCGCAAGGTTCACAAGCTGTTACCCCCGGCCAACAAATTGTTTTTTATGATGGCGACAAATGTTTGGGTGGCGCGGTGATTGAAAAAATTTATTTTCAAAACAAACAACTAGATTATGTTTAAGAGGAACTAATTATGATGACATCGAAAGAAATTAGAAAAAGTTGAATTGACTTTTTTAAAAGCAAACAACACTTAGAAGTACCTTCTAAATCTTTAATTCCGGTAAAAGATCCTTCACTTTTATGAATTAATTCTGGAGTAGCTACTTTAAAAGATTATTTTTCTGGCAAGAAGAAACCACCTGCACCAAGATTGGTTAATAGTCAAAAAGCCATTAGAACTAACGATATTGAAAATGTTGGTGTGACAGCGCGTCACCATACATTTTTTGAAATGCTTGGTAATTTTTCAATTGGCGATTACTTCAAGAAAGAAGCCATTGCTTTTGGCTGAGAATACCTTACACAAGTGTTAAAACTTGATCAAAACAAACTTTATTTCACTTACTTTCGTGATGACTTAGAAACTAAGGAACTTTGAAAAGCGTGTGGCGTGAGTGAAGACCATCTTATTCCTGGCGGCAGAGATACCAACTTTTGAGATGTGGGTAATGGCCCTTGTGGACCAAATACAGAAATTTTTTATGATCGTGGTGAAAAATACGACCAACGTGGAATCGAATTGCTTGCCAACGACATCGAAAACGACCGTTACATTGAAATTTGAAACATTGTTTTTTCAACATTTAATAACGATGGTGAAAACAATTACACCGAACTCAAACAAAAAAACATTGATACTGGTGCTGGTTTAGAAAGAATTGCATCGATTATGCAGGATGCACCAACTAACTATGATTCAGATCTTTTTAGCGGCATTATTAAAAAAATTGAAAGTTTTACTCGTTTTAGATACGATGTCAATAACTATTTTGTGAAAAACCAAGCACAAGAGTTAATTAACCAAAACTTCAAAATTATTGCTGACCACGCAAGAACTGCTGTAAACGCAATTGCTGATGGGGCAAAAGTCTCAAATGTTGGTCGGGGTTACATTATTCGGAGATTGATTCGTCGTGCCATTTATAAAGGTATGCAACTTGAAATTCGCGAACCTTTTATGTACAAATTAGTTCAAGTTGTTAAAGATTCATTGCCTTTTGAATACGATGTAGAACCAGTAGCAAAAGCTATTCAAGATGAAGAAATTTTATTTCACAAAACTATTGAAAAAGGTCGCAGTATTCTTGAACAATTCCTTTCAACCAATACTAAGGAGCTTGATGGTTATTTAGCATTCAAAATGTTAGATACATATGGTTTTCCAATTGAATTGACCACTGAAATCGTAAAAGCTTCAGGCATGACTGTCAACTTAAAAGAATTTGAACAAGCAAGAGCCGAACACGTTCAAAAATCACGTGGTGAAAAAGTTGAAGGTATGCAGAATGTTTTGAATTCGCTCACTTTAATTGAAGATAAAATTGACCAATTTACTGGATATGACTACTTAGATGGAACTGCCAATGTGTTGATGTTGCTTGATTCTGAAAAAGAAATAACACATGCTAATGGTATTGCTTACTTAGTGCTTGACAAAACACCGTTTTATGCAACTTCGGGTGGCCAAAACCACGACGAAGGTTATATGGTTCAAAATGGCAAAAAGATTAAAGTTTTAGACGTGTTTAAAGATAAGTTCGCTAATCAT
The DNA here is from genome assembly GCF_900660705.1 of Mycoplasmopsis columbinasalis. Classification (NCBI taxonomy): domain Bacteria; kingdom Bacillati; phylum Mycoplasmatota; order Mycoplasmoidales; family Metamycoplasmataceae; genus Mycoplasmopsis; species Mycoplasmopsis columbinasalis. The sequence continues at coordinate 391,042 of NZ_LR215043.1, read as the reverse complement.
ATTCATAAAGTTGAAGGCGAAATTAATAACGAAGACCCAATTGAGTGTTATGTTGATGCCGACAAAAGACTAAATTTAGCACGTGGGCACTCATCAACACACTTAGTCTTTAGTTGTTTGCGCAAAGTTTTAGGGCCTCAAATTGAACAATTAGGTTCAGACATTACTTATGATCGTTTTACTTTTGACTTTCCAGCAGATGAAAAACCAACTGATGAACAAATTGCTGAAGTTGAGAAAATGATGGCAGAAATAATTGCGCGTGACATTAAACGTGATTATTACGTAACCACCACTGAGAAAGCTAAAGAACTTGGTGTTATTATGACTCTGCAAGAAACAGAATACATGGATCCAAAACATGTGCGCGTGGTTAAGTGAGGTGATGTAACTAGTGATTTATGTGGCGGTACACACTTGGACCACTCTGCACAAATTGAAAAATTTAAGATTGTTTCAGTTGAGAAAAAACAAGCAGGAATTTTTAGAATTAGAGTTGTAACTTCTAACAAATTAGTTGACGAATACTACAGTAAACAAGCAGAATTCTACGAATCAGAGTTACAAAACATTGTTGCTAAAATTAAAGCTTTGGATCCAAAATATGACTTGAAGTATTCTTTAACTGGTTTAGATGCAGAACAAAAATATAAGCAAATTCTAGATTTAATTCTGCAAGCTCGCGAAGACTTTAAAGTTGTCAATAAAGAAAAATCAAACATTGAATTTGACTATGAAACAATCGAATTTCAAAGTTTAAATAGTAAAAATGTTTACTTCAATTTTGAATTGCCTGCTAGTCAAGTTAAAGTTATTGCTTCAACTTTAAGAGAAAAATATCCAAATGTCTATATTTTTGCAGGTTCTGAGTCGAGCGAAAATGAAACTTTATTGGTGGTTGCAACCAAAGTTGAGAACTCTAATTTAATCTTTCAAAAAATTGCAAAAGCTTTGAACGGCAAGGGTGGCGGTTCACCAGTACTTGCGATGGGAAAAGTTCCTAAACAAGCAAATTTAAGCGCAAAAATTAAGGAATTAATCTTTAATGCGTAAGTTAGCATTAGATCTTGGAACAAAAACTTGCGGTTTTGCACTTAGTGATGAAAATGGCATTATTGCAAGTAATTTAAAAACAATTCAATTTGACGAACAAGACTTTGCAGTAGTTATATCTGAAATTTCTGGTTTGTTAAAAATTTACGAAATAGATGCTTTAATTCTTGGCTACCCTTTACGTAGTAATGGCGCTAAAAGTGAACGTACAGAAATGGTTGAACAATTTGCCAAAGATTTACAAAAATCTTTTTCATTAAAAGTGTATTTAGTAAATGAATATGGCACAACCATAAAAGCCACATCAATTTTAAAAAGCGCAAAAATGTCAATCAAAAAGAGAAAAAAACATAAAGACACTTTGTCGGCAACTTTAATTTTGCAAGACTTTTTAGAGTATGGCGGAAAGGAATTTGGCAATGAACCAACCTAGTTTTTCAAATCCAGAATCAAGTGGGTTAAGTGCAGGACTAAAATATGGTTTGCTAGCATCTGCCATTGTAATTGTTGTTTTAGCAATAATTATTTGCACGATACTATTTTTAAAAGTTAAACGGATTAAATCAGATTTGTTAGCTAAAGAAAAACAAGAAGCAAAACGAATTATTTTAGAAACACGGGGTGAAGAATTTGGTTTTTTACCCGACGAATTAAGACCCTATTTAGTCCCTAAGATTAAAGATGAAGATCTTGAACATATTGTCAATACTACTTACGTAAATTATGCCGAAAGCGCTTTATTAATAGGTTCAAATGTCGAATTTGAATACGCCTCTTTAAATCATTGCGGTTATGGTGAAACTGCTTGGTTGCCTGAAAAAATAGACAAAGAAAATTGAAACCGTGCAGTCTTAGATTTTCCTGAATTCTTTAAAAAACCACCAAAAATTTTAAAAGAAGAAGTCGGCGAATATAACTTAATTATAGTCGCCAACGCAACACAAGCTAATCTTTATTATTATAAAAATTATTATCAAAATTTACGTCCAAACGGAATGCTTATAATCATTCAAAATTCTACATCACTCAAAACTTTGAAAGAATTAACAGCCTTATTAAAAACTGAAAATATTCGTTACGAAGTAAGTCCTGTGAAAAGTAAATTCCTTTACATAGTAAAATCATAAAAACCTTTATCTCAAAAATTTCTTAAGTAAAATTCATAAATACTCATTCACTCAAAACTAAATAAAGGAGATATATGCCAAACAAGAAAAACGATACGATTTTGTTAACGCAAGATACTTTTGATAAATACAAACAAGAATATCTTAATTTAGTTCAAGTTCAAAGACCAGCAATTCAGTTAGAACTTAAAGAGGCTCGTGCACAAGGTGACCTTTCAGAAAATGCTGAATATGACGCTGCAAGAGATAAACAAGCTTTAATTGAAAACAAAATTTTAGAACTTGAAGCAATTTTAGACAAAGCGCAAATCATTGACCAAAGTGAAGTTAATCGTGACAAAAAAGCTGGCATTGGTGCTAAAGTAACTTATTTGAATCTTTCAAATAATAAAGAATATGTGGTTACTATTATGGGCAGTCACGATTCAAACCCTTTTGAAAATAAAATTTCAAACGAATCTCCAATTGCTAAAGCAATTATGGAAGCTGAAGTTGGTGAAGTTACTGAAGTCGATGTTGCTGTAAAATACCAAATTAAAATTTTGAACATTGAATATTAATTTAAAAACTTAAGAAATTAAAATGAAGGAGTAATTTTATTTATGTTAATTGGAATTAGTGGAATGATTGGTGCCGGTAAGAGTACTTTAACGCAAAAGTTAGCCGAAACTTATGAGCGTTCGATGGTTTTGCGCGAATATAACGAAAATGATGAAGTGTTTAACACTTTTCTTAAATGATTGTATGAAAAAAAACCTAATTTAACTATTGGGTTTCAATCATATGTTGTGGAAAATCATTCTTCAAAATTAGAACAATTAATTGAAGAATTCAAACAAAGCGGTCACAACTTTCGTGAACATCACATTTTTCTCGATCGCTTTAGTATTGAACACTACATTTTTGCCAACGTTAATTTGCAACCAAAAGGCCCTAAGTACTTAGCTGGTTACGACGAATTGTTCACACACATCATAACTCCAAGCGAAACTCCTGATTTGGCCATTTATTTAGATATGAGTTTTGACACGTTCAAACAAAGATTGTTTGCACGTGGACGTGAAGTTGAAATTAAAAACTGAGACAATAATGTCGAGTATTTTAAAAAACTGTATTCTTTATACAAAGATTTGTTTATTAAACAAGCTAATAAATACGCTCTAGATTATGTAATTATTGACACTAACAACCTCACTTCTGAAGAAGTATTTGTCAAAGTGAAAAAAATAATTGATGAATATGATTTTTCTAAGAAAACTAGATACAACGAGGTTTAGTGATGGTAATTGCAATTAGTGGAATGATTGGAGCTGGTAAGTCTACCTTAGCAACGGCTTTACATAAATATTATCGTAACTCCATGATGATGGTTGAATTCGAAGAAGACGATGATGTCTTCAATATTTTTTTAAAATGATTGTACGAAAAACAACCTAATATTGATATAGGTTTTCAGGCTTACATTATTGAAAGTTTGTCTGCTAAATTTCAAAAAACAATTGCTGATTTCAAAGCGCAAGGTTATCAATTCGATAAAAATCACATTTTTCTTGATCGTTTTAATCTTGAACACTATATATTTGCGGCGGCAAATTTATCAGAAAAAAATCTGAAATACTTAAAAGGATTTGACGCGATGTTTCATCAAATTGTTAGTCCAAGTGAAAATCCTGATTTTGCAATTTTTCTTGATATTTCTTTTGAAACCTTTAAAGAACGTGTTTTCAAACGTAATCGTGCAAGCGAAGTTGAAAATTTTGATCAAAACTTACGCTACTTTATGCGTTTACACGATTTTTACAAAGAGATGTTCATAGCTTTGTGCAACAAATACAAAATACCTTATCACATTATTAATTGCAACAACAAAACGCAAGAACAAATTTTTGCAGAAGCGTTAATTTTAGTTGAAACATTTGATTTTAGCCAACTACAAAGGAGATAATAAACTATGTCCCAAATTGATCCAAGAATTGAAAAAGTGCTTTACACACAAACTGAACTTGAGAATAAAATCAAAGAACTTGCCCACTGAGTCAATGAAACTTATAAAGACAGCAAAGAACTTTTATTAGTATCTTTACTTAAAGGTTCAATTCCCTTTTTAGCGCAATTAATCAAAGATATTACAGTAGATCATGCCTTAGATTTTATGGTTGCTTCTAGTTATAACGGAGCAGACAAATCTAGTGGCAATGTCAAAATTATTATGGACTTAAATCAAGAAATTGAAGGTAAAGATGTTCTAATTGTTGAAGAAATTATCGATTCAGGTATTACTTTAGCAAGAATTAAAGAACTTCTGTCAGTAAGAAAACCTAAGTCTTTGAAAATTTTAACTTTGTTAGACAAAAAAATGAATCGTAAATATCCAATTGAACCTGATATGTATGGTTTTTCGGTGCCAGATGAATTTTTAGTTGGCTTTGGTTTGGACTATAAAGAAAAATTACGCAATATCCCTTATGTTGGTGTATTTAATAAAAAGTATTTGTAATTAATTTTTAAAGTAAGAGCACAAAAAGTTGTGCTTTTTATTTTCAAATTTTTCACTTTTTAATAAAAACTAAGTGAAGGGAATTAAAACAGCTAAAATCCAATTCTAAATTAAAAGTTGTTCCAATTAATTCATTAAAAATTAAATCAACGTAAATTTAGTGTTTGCATTTTATGCCTATAAAATAGTCTTTTTTGGAAAAATCAGTAAATTAATTCTCAAAAAACGACATAAAAAAATGGCGTCCGCAACAGGAATCGAACCTGCCACCCCAAGCTTAGGAGGCTTGTGCTCTATCCTACTGAGCTATACGGACAAACCTATGTAATATTATTACATTTTCGGCCATTTAAGGCAATAAAAAATGGCGATCACGAGAGGATTCGAACCTCTGACAACAAGCTTAGAAGGCTTGTGCTCTATCCTACTGAGCTACGCGACCACGCACAAGTTATTATATAACAATTTATAAAAATAATATTAAAATGACTGCATAGCAAGACACAGTCATTTCGAGTAAATTTAGTTATAAAATTATTAGAAACCAGTAAAATCTGGAATTTCGTCAAAGTTTTCAACTTTGTTTCCCAGTGATACCTCAATGGTTCAAACGATTGGTTTTTTGCTTACCATTTTTAATGGTTTAAAAGTGACGTCATCAACAGAATATTCGGTACTTTTGCTTATTTGTTTCTTAGTGCGATTTTCTAAAAAAGTTTTCAGTGGCAATGAAAGTTCTTTTTTCGAAATATTCATTTGCACTTCAAGTTCTTTAAGAATTTCCTTCATTGGTACGTTGCTAAGCACGTGGTAAAGCTCTAAACTAATAGCAGAAATTTCTTTCCATTCGTCTTCATCGTGCTCGTCGTAAATTTCGCCGACAATTTCTTCGAGAATATCTTCAATAGTAATAATTCCTATAACATCAGCTGATGCGTTGTTATCTGTCACAAAGGCCATTTGCGCTTTATGCCTACGCAATACCTCTAAAGCTTTCGCGAGCGAAATATTGGCGCTGATAGTAGGCGCACTTTTAATGTGTTTACTTAAACTCCCACGCGTGGCGTAAAAAATATCTTTGAGCAACACAATACCTAAAAAATTACCATCTTTGTTACGGACTGGTAGCCTACTATAGTTAGTTTCTTTAAAAACTTCTTGAGCATGTGTGATGTTGTCATCGATGTCGAGAAAAGTTACGTCTTTAACCTTAACGAAATGACGGCGAACTTTCACACTGTCTAAGTCTAAGGCATTTTGTGCCATTTTACTTTCATTGGTTTCTAGCACACCCTCATTTTGAGCAACATCAATTAAGTTTTTGACATCTTCTTCGGTGTTGGTGATGTAAATTTTCTTGCCAATTTTACTAATTGGAAAGGTAAAAATTCAAAAAAGATAGTAAAAGTAAACTAATGGGTAGCATAAAGTTTGGGCAGTTCAAATGGGATGATATTTAGCAATAATTTTGGGAATAATTTCACCAAAAATCACCAAAATTGGTGTCATTACAACGGTGGATATTAGTACGTTATAGTCTCCGACGTTAACATGAGCACTAAAAATATAGGAAATTAAAGAGGAAGCAGCAATGTTAACTAAGTTGTTGCAAATTAAAATAGTTGCTAAGGTTTGGTTGAAATATTTATGTTGTGCTTTAATGAGTTTGTAACCAAATTTTTTCTTAGCTACTAAGGTCTCAATTTTGCCTGGGTTAAGCGAAGTATAAGCAGTTTCGGCAGCACTAAAAATGCTACTACCTATAATTAAAAGCACAAGTAAAATCACTAAAATTACAAGTCCCATTATAAGTACACTTCCTCAGGACGAACGCGCCCACTAATTTGGTCAGCTAATTTTTGTAAGTCCATATCTAAAAAGCGACCTTGCGCTAAGTTGAAGAGTAACGGAATATCGTCTCTAGAACCATTTCTATTTTTGGCTACAATCAAGTTCACCACAGTAATGTCGCGTGCTTCTTGTTCAGCTTCAGATAAATTGGTTGGATTTTCTTGCGGATTATTTTTAGGACGTTCGTAATAACTATCGCGGTAGAGAAACATTACCACGTCAGCATCTTGTTCGATGGCGCCAGATTCACGCAAGTCGGCAAGAAGTGGTCGTTTGTCTTCACGACGTTCCACTTCACGTGAGAGCTGTGACAGTGCAATCACGGGAATGTGGAGGTCTTTGGCTAGTAACTTGAGTGCCCGCGAGATTCTGGTAATTTCGTTTTGACGATTTTCCCCATTGCTCCATCTCTCAACATTAATTAATTGTAAATAGTCAACCACAATTAAGTCGAGCGGGTGGAGTTTGTGTAACCTGCGACATTTTCAGATAATTTCGTTAATGGTGTTAGTACCTGAATCATCAATAAAGAGATTGAGTTTATCAATTTCTTTGGTTTTTTTGGTGTAAATATACATCATTTCTTGGTCAGTGAGATGTTTAGCTTCTTTCAGTTTGTTACCATTAATACCCGTCAAAATACTATAAATCCGTCCCATTAATTGTTCGGGGCTCATTTCAAGTGAAAAGAAGGCCACGTTGTGGTGTTTGTTTGGGTCGTTTTCTTGAAATTTTAACTTGGCAACATTTAAAGCAATGTTCAAGGCGAATGCGGTTTTACCCATACCTGGCCGGGCTGCCAGAATGATGAGTTCATTAGGCTGCATTCCCTGGTTGAGTGCATCGTATTTACGGTAACCAGTTGGCACACCAGTAATTTCAGCAGTAGCATTGTGCCGTTTTTCTAAGTTCGCAAAGTATTCGTCACTAACTTTTTTAGCTGTGGCAAAGTCAGCACCAAAATTACGACGGCCTAGGTCGTACATCAAATTATTGAGTTCATCTTGCAGTTTAGCCGGTTCAGCGGCAGGATTGCCTTGAATTTGGTTTAACACAGAAACTAAACCAGCTTGCATTTTACGTAAAATGGTTAAGCGTTCGAGTTCTTGTAAATAGTAAGTAATGTTGCCTTCAAAGGTGTTACTTACTACTAATGAGTTGAGTAAACTGAGATCAACTTTGTTGTAACCGTACTTTTTAGCAAACTCAAGTACGGAAATAGTGTTGATAAGTTGGTTAGTATCAAAAAGGGCCTTGAAGATGTTGAAAAGCAACTGATATTCAGCAGTAAAAAAATCATCTTCTTCAAGGTAAGGGATTAAATTGTAAGCGTTCCGTTGATTTTCGAAAATTAAAGCCAACACTTGTTTTTCAAGTGTTGGGTTATTTGTTATGTTAGCAACAACATTGTTTGTTACAACACTTTGGCCTGCAACAAAATTAGCGCGTTGCGTATTTGGAGTATTTTTGTCGCTTGTGTTGCGGCCAAAAGTTTTAAATTTGGATGAACCACTGGGGTAACCACTATTATCTTGCATTAATTGTTATAACCACCTTTACTTGGGCAACGATGTCTTTGTATACGATCACATCAATTAAGTGTGTACCGTTTGAAACTAAGTGCACTTTTTGCACAGCGTGTTTGTCAAGTTTGTAACCACGTGCAGTTAATTCTTTCACAATTTCTTTGGTTGAAACTGCGTTGTGCACGTTTAAGTTACCGTTGGCATCAATTTTAGCATCAAGCACATACTCAAAGGTTTCTTGTTCAAGTTTGGCTTTGAGTTCGTTAGCTTGTGCCCGTGCTGCCATTTCGTCAGCAACAAAATTGCTGAGTCTTTTTTCAAGATCACGAGCAGTTTTAGCGTTGTAAGGTACACCAAAACCTTGTGGAATTAAGTAGTTAGCACCATAGCCATTAGCTACTTCGATGATGGTATTTGCTTTACCATCTTTGCAGTCTTTAATTAAAATTACTTTCATTTTTCACACTCACTATAGCTTGTTTTAGATTATCGATAAAAATTGGGAGGCTTTCATTGGAAACTGCAGCGGCCATACCAAAGTGGCCACCACCTCCAACAGTTTCTGCGATGATTTGGACATTGGTGTCAATGCCTCGTGCTGAAAGTTTGTAACTTTGTTTTTTTTCCTTGCGCGCTACCACAAAGGAAGCTTTGCGGCCGCTGATGCGCAGAATCTCTTCAGCAGCGATCGAAATAACATCATCCGGTAAAGAAACATCTTTGTAAGCAAGGAAAAAGCCAGGTTTGACTTCCTCAACAGTTTGCAGAATGTCAGCTACTTTAGCATAGGTTTCTGCATCAATTTTGAGGATACTTGCACTCCTAATTGCATTTGCGCCCTTGCTTTGAAGTCAAGAGGCAGCTTCAAATGTTTTAAAAGTTGTGTGCTTTTGAAATTGTAAAGTATCTAGGTAAATTCCGTTCAAAAGCATTTGAATTATTTTTGGATAGTATTCAATTGTTTTGGTCACAAACATCAAAATTTCAGTCACAATTTCACTTGCGCTTGATGCTGATGGGTCAACATAACGATTTTCGCGCGGGGCAAAATCAATTGGTTGACTGAGTCTGTGATGGTCAAGAATAAGCACATTTGAATTTTTAGCATTAGTTAATAACTCGGGAAAATCAGTCCGGTTCGGATGAGAGTTATCAACTAAGAAAATCAGAGTTTGGTCATCGATTTCGAGTTTTTTGTTGTCACTTTTTAAGTGGTGACTCTTAATAAAAATATCGTTGCTTTCACCAAAATATTCACGCATCACATTTTTGGTTGTTACGTCTTGCGTCGAAGTACAAATATACGCATCTTTATTATAATTTCGCGCCAACATATAAATACCAAGAGCAGAACCAAGAGCATCTAAATCGGCGTTAGCGTGTCCGAAAATAATAACCTTAGTGATATCTTCACTTGCCAAACGCGACTCAATTAATTTTGTTAAAGTTTTAATTTTTGTCCGGTCAACACTTGGCAAGATTTCACGCGTAGAACCAAAATATTTTGCTGATTCAATGTTTGAGAAAATTGCAATTTGATCACCACCACGGCTTTGTGCCTGCAACAATGCCTTTTTAGCGTTTTCCATTTTTTCATTCAAACTATCTGTACCATAAGCGAAACCAGCAGATACAGAAAGCATCATATTTGGATCACTGAATTTAATGGAGTTATGTAACTCCCTAAAAAATTCAAAATTTTCTTCGCGCATTAAATCGAGTACGCTTTTGTTAGTAATGATTAAAAATTTATTGTTGCTATATTGTCGATAAACTAAATCAAAACGTTCAACTAAAGTATCAAGAGCTCTAATAACTTCACGATTCAAACCTGAAAATTGTTCTACTGAAAGCAATGATTGGTAAAGTTGATAATTATCTATTTCAACTTCTCCTACAACTGAAAGTGCTTTTTCGTAACTACGAACAATGTTTTTTTCTTCAGTAACATCTCTAATGCTAATTGCATTTTCTATATCTCAATTATTTACAATGTAGTGTTTATTTTTGTAACTGAATGTATATTCTTGATAAATATTATTCTTGTCGAAAGACATCTTATCAATATTTTGACTATCGTCAGCAGTCTTGAGTTCATCAAAAAACATTTTCATTGTTTTGCCGACTAACTTATTTCCGAATCTTTTTTCTATAAAAGAACTAGTTCATTGAATTGTTTCGTTTAAGTCGTAAATGATTATTCCTAAGTTGTTTTTTAAAATTATTTTATCGATAAAATTTCCAAACGATTGGCTAGAAGAAATATATCTTCGATTTGCATCTTTGAACAAAATTCAAAGCGCATAAATTCCTATGCATTGAAATAGAAGCACCAGTGGAGCAACCCAAATTAATGATGATTGTTGATAAAGAACAAGCAAAACAATACTTACTATGAAAAGTAGAAAGCAAGTAATAAAAAAAACTATTTTGACTGCGGTTTTTGATTTACTTATTGATTTCATTGTTATGCTGTTCCTAGGATACTAATTATATATATGTATACATATTATATTATCTAATCGATTATGCTATATATAGCTGATCGAATATATTATATAGAGCTAATCAATAATAAAACAGAACAGCATAAAATGCTGTTCTTTGATGTTTGCTTCTATAATCTAATCTTGTTAACACAAAAACTTAAAAATTTAATGTTTATTCTGCTAGTAAAATAGCCAAAAGATCTATAACACAGGCTTATTCGCGATTTTCATCATTTGATGAGTAATAAATCACATATGGTAACGTTTTATCTTTAAAGGGTTGAGAATTATACTCAGAAAAGTTTTGTTCTTGTTTAAGTTCCGCTTGTTTGTTTCAAATCATTCGCATATTCGCACCTTTAAAACCAGTTATTCAAAACAGTTTATCTTTATTCTCTTGGTTCAAAAGGGATTCGTTATTGTTGTCATAAAAATCAACTTGAATTAAGACAGAACCTAATTTTTGCGGAATACCCTTTTCTTTAGGATCGACAATTTTCACTCTTACACCCTTAATTAAAGAATTTGTTTTATTGTTTTTAATTCAGTAGAGTAAAACGAATTGAGAAAACAGCAATGAAAGTTTTTTCTCAAATGAATTTTTATTAAAAAGAACGTATTCAGCCGTCGTGTTTTCCATTTTCGAATTATCTCAAAGCAATAAATTATTAATATTTTTCGAAATGATAAAACTTGCGATGTCGTTAAAATTAGTTTCAAAAAATTCATTGGCATCTATGCCATTAGGGTAAATCACAGTCTTTTCGCCAGTTGCAGTTTCTTCAACATTCAAATTGTAGTAAGAAAAATAATTATCATTTTTCAAGTTGTTTAATAGACCAAGTTCATTTTTTGTAATATAGCCAGAAAAAAGGTGTTTGTGCGGTGTGAAATTAATCGAAAACCAAGGAAAAATTTCATCTCCCTTTTTAATGTTTAGTTGGCCAATTGCTAAACTATTATTTAGTAACTTTGTAGGTTTAAAAGAATCAAATTGAAATACATCAGAGTTTTCTACATTTACCAATTTAAAAATGTCTTTATTGTTTTCAAATAAATATTCAAAAACACTCAAGTTCATTTGTTTATAAAGTTCAAAAGGGTGAAATGTTGCGTCGTAATCAGCAAAACCGAAAACATTTTCATTAAAAACAATTGCTGCATTTCGAAATTCTTCGTTAAAAAGCACAACATTATTGTTTTCTAAAGCATCGTCAGTATCAAGAACTTGCCAGAAATTTTGTCGTATAGCGCCAGTTTGTCACGACCATAAATTTGTTCAAAATTCAAAAAGTCATCAAGGTAAAACTTGTGATTTAACTGCATCTCGTTAAGCAAGCTTTTTCGCTCTTCATCTAATAAGTTGATTTGAAATTCAAGAAAATTTTCTTTTGTTACTAAATTAAAAATTTCAACATAAGCAATTTTTTTATTATCTTTTTCAATTTTGTATTGGTTTAACAAAAACAATAATTCATTAGCAAAAAGTTCTTGTTGAAATTTAGAATTTACAAATCCGTTGATTCTAATTTCATTAAAAGGAGTTTTGTAATTGTTTCCTAAATTGTTTGATTTCTTAGCCAAAATCGCTAATGTTTGTAAGTTAGGCAAATCATAAATTAACGAAGAATATTTGCCAAGTTCCACATTGTTTCGTCAAAGACTGCGGTGGTATTCATCATTTTTTATGTATGTTTGGGGTAAAAGTTCATACAAAATGTTAAGTTCTGTTGATTCAGTGCTTTCTCTTTGCATTTCATATTTATTATTCTTAAATTGTGCCTCTTTACTAAAGAGATTAAAAGTTAATTTTTTAGAAGTAATTTGCGTTTCGTCACTAAAATATAGTGTGTTTTGCGGAATGTTGCTTACTTTTTTGTTAATTTGATTACGAATTAAAATACTATTCAAAAATTGAATAGTCTGCGCTTTTGTAAAATCTGAATAGTCAAGACTTTCATTTTCGATAGCTTTTAAAATCTGCGTTTGTTCGGAAGGCGCAAGTTGTGCACAAGCAACAGTTAAAAAAGGAGTTGAAAGTAAAAAAGATGATAAAAAGAAGCGTTTGATTTTTTTAAACATACAAATGAATTTCTAGAAGTTTAGTTTGTGAATATATCTATGAAATAGACCCAAATTTAAAATTTCACTTTTCAGAAAAGTCAACTCTTTTTGGCAATCGTGTAACTTGAATAATACGTTTTATAGTATGCTTCATTAACAATTGAACCAATTATTAAGAAAAAACTCATAGTCGAAACTAAAAGCGAAATATACAAGAATGTGCCAATAATTCCATATTTGTTGTAATCGATGATAGAAGTTAAATAACCAAAACTAGTAATAAAAATTGTGATTGGTACAGCAGAAACAATTACACCTGGAATTACTGTGTGCATTGGGTTAATAAAACTTGGTGTTAGTTTGAAAAGCAAAAAAATTCCCAAACAAAGAGCTAAAAAGAGATAAATTGAAAACGTAAAATAAAAGAAAATGTTTGTATCGTAAGAGCTAGTTAAAGACTGCGTGACACTTTCAAAAAATAGTAAGTAAATAATGATTACGCCCGTTAAATATAAACTAATACAAAAGACAATTACTAGTCCTTTGAGCTGGTTGATGAATCAGTTTCCTAAGTAGTCATGTTGGTAAATATAGTTCTGACTGTAAACAAAACGGTTAAAACCAGAAGCACTTAATCATAAAGATGAAATTGCTAGCACACCTAAGTAAACATATTGAGTGCCGCTATCAGAGCTTTCCGGAAATTTAATTACCGAGTTAATTCCAGGAATGATCTTCGTGAGAATAACATCAAGAAACATGACGTTATATTTTAGTGCTGACAACAGGATAAGAATAATTGTAATAATGGGCACAAAGGAAATTAAAAAGTAAAACGAAAGCGAAATAGGAATGAATACTATATCTTTACGCATATAGTTATTGTAAGAACGGTTTACCAATTCATTAATTTTTGGTTTATTTTTTCATGAAATTCTTGGTGCAGCAATCCGTAACAAAATATGTAAGATAATTTTGATGATTTTTTCATCTCAAGTTTGCTTTTTTCGAGTGATTGGCAAGACGTTTTTAGAAAATCACTTAGTTCGAAGTGTTTGTTTATAAGCCGACTTAACTTTGCGTATATTTATACCAGTTAGAATTTCTTTGTTACCGTGTGGTTTAGTATTTTTCAAAGTTATCAATGTCCTTAATTCTTTGTTGGTGACGACCACCCTCAAATTCTGTGTTTAAGTATTCATCAACCATTGCTTTTGCGTCAGCAGGAGCTGTAATTCTACCGCCAAAAACTAAAACATTGGCATCGTTGTGTTGCTTAGCCATATGTGCGTCGGCTACAGAAGTAACTCTTGCTGCCCTAATATTTGTGTGTCTGTTAAGTGCATAAGAAATTCCTAATCCTGTACCGCACAAGCCGATTCCGAAAGCTACTTTGTCTTCATTTTCATTCATATAATTAGCCAACTTATGACCTTGTAAAGCATATGAGCAAGATTGACTTTCGTCAGCTGGCCCTAAATCTAAAACTTCATAGCCCTTAGTTTGAACATATTTTTCAAGTTCTTTCTTTAATCCAACCGCAGCATGATCGCTGGCAAAAACGACTAATTTTTTTGACATTACAATTCTCCCTTGCATAGAAAAAATCGAGAAAAAACACATTTTCCCAAAATTTTTTCAATTTCAATATATTTTACAAAATTCGTATTCAATAGATGTGAAAATAAAACAACAAACAGATGAGAAAGACTGCGGCCTTTATGTCTTGCAATATTTTGCCAACTTTCTACACAATTTAGAATTAGATATCAATTATTTAAAATTGAATGCTCAATATGGCAAAGATGGCATTAGCATTAGTTGTTTAAAAGCTATCGCTAAGAAGAACAACATTAATATTGAATCGTATTCTGGCGATTTTGCTTCCTTACGTGAACTTAAACAACAAGATTTACCATTAGCTATTATGGTCACAAATCGAGGTTTGAACCATTATGTTGTGCTAGAAAAAATTGTTGGTGACAAATATTACATTCAAGATTCTGTTTATGGTGGTAAAAGAGTTTTAAACGCTATTGATTTAGAAAAAATTTATCTAGGAGTAATCTTAGTTTTTTCTTCGGCAACAAAACAGCAAATTAAACAGTTAACTTTAACAAACAAAATTAGCGACCTATTACTTTTTAAAGAACATAATGCATTAATCTTTATTGCGGCGCTTTTTAATTTAGTTTTAACTTTTGGTTCAACATTTTTTGTCAAAATTGTTTTCGATATAGTTTTGCCACAACATTTAGTTTCAAGTTTGATTGCAGTTTTTGCAATATTTTTACTAATTAACTGTTTGCGGTTTACTAATAATTTCTTTAAAAATTTTGTTGTCCATAAAATTCAAACGCAAATTGAAAACAACTTGCAAAGCGCATTGTTGGAAAAATTTTACGTTTGCTCACAAAATTATTTACACAAGCTTTCAATTAATGAATATATGAGAAGAGTTTCCTTTGTCCCGATGATAGCTAATTATCGAGCAAATTTTTTGTATTCATTTGTTTTTGAATTGTTTTCAATTTTAGGTTCAGTTTTAATTTTAATTTTAATAAATGTAAGTCTCTTTGGTATTGTCATTAGTGTACTTTCACTGACTATAGTCATTAATTTTTTGTTCCAAAGTAAACTTAAAAAAACATATCCAGTTTATATGGAAGAACAACTAGATAAATTGAATTCAGAAATGAATCTAATCGGAACAAAAGGTACGCCAATGAGTTTCCAAATGTGAAATTCAATATTTAAAAAATACGAACAATCGCTTCTTAAACTTAAAACAAGAGAATACAAGTTCTTTGTTGATGACAATGCTAAGAATTTAACTTTTGACTTATTGCTTGGAAATTTAAACTTAATAATGGTTTTTGTTGGTGTGTTGTTCATTTTTAAACAAAAACTTAGTACTGGTTCATTAATGATGTTTATGACTAGTTCTTCATTTTTATTAACACCAACATTATCAATAACTTCACTTTGAGCCAAACATTCATTGTTTCAAAAACAAATTGAAGAGCTTAATTTTGTTTTAAATTTCCCCGCACAAAAGCGGAATGGCAAAATTAATTTTGCAAGAGTTAAAAGTATAGAATTACTAAATTTAAATTTCTATTTTGAAATTCAAAAACCCATCATAAATATCAGAAAATTATTAATAGATAAATCAATACAACTTGTTGGCCCAAACGGAAGCGGTAAAAGTACGCTTTTAAATTTACTGAGTCAACGCACGGAACCTGTCACAGGTTTATACAAAATCAATGGTATTGATATTAAAGATATTGATTACACGGATTTTAACAAGAATTTTATTTATATTTCACATAGCCATTATTTACCTAGAATGACTGTTTTAGATTATGTTACTGAATGTAGTCCGGAAAAAGTTGAGTATTTAAACCAAGCGGTAAACAATCCAATTATTGTGCAATTAATAAATGATATGAAATTAAATTTGCAGGACACTATTATTGACGGTGGCATTAATTTTTCAAGCGGACAAAGACAATTTATTATGCTATTGAAATTATTTACGCAAAAATACAAATTAATTTTACTTGATGAAGCATTTGAAAATTTAGCTTTGGGAATGTATTCAGTTTTAAAAGAATTAATCAAACAAGAACAAAATCAAGCGTTGTTTATTGAAGTTAGTCATTCGAAAAAATATGTTTCGAACATAAACGAGGTGAATTTTGAAAAAATCAACAAAATTAAATAAACTTGTTGCTTGTTGATTAATTGTTGTGTTTTTCTTACTAGTTGGTATTTTAGCGTTTCTAATTTTTTATCAAGTTAATAAAACTGCGCCGCTAAAAATTCTCGTAGATGATAAAAAGAATTTTGTTGTGATTTCCAATAATGATGTTGCGTATTTATTAAAAAAAGACCAAACATTATCAGTTCTTTTGAACAACGAAATTTATCAAGTTAAAATCAAAAATTTATTTTTAAAAGAAAACTTATTGTATATTGACTGATATAACTTTCCCAAACTTCAGTTTTTGCCAAATACAGAAATTAATGCAACTATTATTTTAGAAAAAACAACACTCTTAAAGCAGCTTATTGCAACAATTTAATTAAACTAACAAAAGAAGTAAAAAGATAAAGAATAGTACAAAAATAATGCTGTCAAAGCGATCTAGGAAACCGCCATGTCCAACTAAAATTTTTGAATAATCTTTAATGGCATTAAGTCTCTTGATGGCAGAAAAATATAAATCTCCTGTACAAGCTACAATTGGAGAAAGAATAGCGAAACTAGTTATACCTAAGTATCTGGAAATATTATTTGTTGAGTCAAAAAGATTAAATCCAAATGCTAAAGCAAAAGCGATTAATGAACCACCAATGACACCAAAAATAAATCCTTCTCAGGTTTTTTTAGGTGAAATAACTGGTGCAAAAGGTTTTTTTATTCATTTTTTACCAAAAAATTTACCGCCAAAAAAGCCCATTGTATCGTAAGCTGCGGCAATTAAGATAGCACTAACTCAATATCTTCAATTTAACGTAATAAATAAGTTGAGTACTTTCACAGCATTGATAATTACATATAAAGTAATGAATATAAACAACATCCTCATGAATCGGTCGCTAGTTTTCATTTGAGTTTTTGTAGCTCATTCAAGTACAAAAAAAACAATAGAAATACCTAAAATTATCAAAAAAGAAATGTAATCTTTCGCTAGCATTAAGACATAACTACTTAAAGTAGTGTAAGAAAATTGCGTTAACTCTGCCACATTAGAAGCATTTGGCAAGTAATTAATTTGAAATAAATTTAACGGAAAAGCAATTGTGGCACCCGCTGTGATTAAAGCGAAAATTATTGCCAAATAAATGTTCATTCTTTGAGCTTTGAACAGTTCAAAAAGCACAATAATTAATAATAAAGAAGTAACAATAAAAGAGGTTATTCTTGCCTCGAAATGAGTGGAAGCAAAAATTGACACAGGGATTAAAAACCCTAATGCAACTATGCTTAAAATAAGCGCGGGAATAATTCTTTGTTTAAGTAAATTCATAAGTAAATTATAAAAAACATAAAAAGCGAATCATTAAAATGTTCTAAGCTAATTTTTATGAATTTTTTCACCAAAATTATTTATAAAGTCGTTATAGCAATTTAAAAATTGTTTCAAATCAATAAGCATTTGTGTCATAAAAAATTTTTCTCAAAAAATGGGTCAAGTCACGAAAAAATTTTTCTGAATTTGACATTCTGTCAGTTCCAAGATTTTTAGCGTTTGATAACGCTAAAAATTGCTTAAAAAGGTGTTAGTAATGCGTTAAAAAGCACTTTTTGCCATTTTTATTCAATTTTATTGACCAAAATTTCTTTATAATAATGTCATGAAAACAACAGTAAAAGAGCGAGAACTCAATGCCATCACAACGATGGAAGAGGACTTTGCTAAATGATATACAGATATTGTGAAGCAAGGTAATTTAATCGCTTATGGACCTGTTAAAGGTACATTAGTGCTTAAGCCAAATGCTTACGGCATTTGGGAATTAATACAACAGCATTTAAATCAAGCTTTTGCAAAAAAAGGAATTAAAAATGTTTATTTACCATTGTTTATTCCTGAAAAGCTTTTTGCTAAAGAAAAAGAACATATAAAAGGATTTAACCCTGAATTAGCAACCGTTACAATGGTCGGCGATAAGAAATTGGAGGAAAAAATTTATGTTCGCCCTACCTCAGAAGTTCTTTTTGCAGATTTGTTTAGGAACTCTATTGAATCGTACAAAGACTTGCCAATCATCTACAACCAATGAGCTAACGTTGTGAGATGAGAAAAAACTACTAATCCGTTTCTTAGAAGTCGCGAATTTTTATGACAAGAAGGTCACACTTGCCATGATAATTCGCTCGAAGCGAGAAATTTAACAAAAGAAATGATTAAACTTTATGCCAGCTTTTTCAAGAATTATCTCGCGATCCCAACTATTATGGGGAAAAAGACACCTCATGAAAAATTTGCTGGTGCTTGCTCAACTTATACAATCGAAGCGATGATGAAAGATGGTCGTGCTTTGCAAGCAGGCACAAGTCATTATTTAGCGCAAAATTTTTCTAAGCAATATGGCATCATTTTTAAAAACAAAGAAAATGAATTTGAATACGCCTTTCAAACTTCTTGAGGCGTTTCTACGAGAATTTTAGGCGCAATTATTATGGTCCACGGAGATAATCGTGGAATTGTTATCCCACCTAAAGTAGCGCCTGTTCAAGTAATGCTTTGTACTTTGTTTGGTCACAAAAATGAAGCAGTTGCAGAAAAAGGTAAAGAAATTTTTAAATTATTAAAAAAATCATTTAGAACAGAACTAGATGATTCAGAAAAAAATCCTGGTTTCAAAGCCTCTGAAACTGAAATAAGAGGAATCCCAGTCAGAGTAGAACTAGGTCCAAAGGATCTTGAAAAAGGCCAAGTTACTATTGTTAGACGTGATACATTAGAAAAAATTCAAGTTCCTTTTGGTGAAATGAAAGACGTAATCAAAAAAATGCTTTTAGATATTCATAACAATTTATATGAAAAAGCAAGTCAAAGACTAAAAGCTAATACAGTAACAGTTTTTGATGATTACGAACACTTTAAAAAGGAAATTCAAAACAGAAAATTTGTTATTGCTCCCTTTTGTTGCGGCGGCGAAGTTGAAGATCTTATCAAAGAAGAAACTGGCGGAACCACCAGATGTATTGTGAAACTTTCACCCGCAGAAACTCGCGGTAGCAAAAAACATGAATGTATTTTTCCTGAATGTAAAGGTAAAACAACCAGATTTGTTGTTTTTGCTAAGAATTATTAAGGAAACGTTATGTCAAAATCAGATCAAGAGTTTTTCGATGAGGAAGAACTTTCCATTGCAGAAAGAGCATTAAATAGCTTTTTAAAAAATGAAAATTTAGTCAAAAAAGTTAAAAAAATAGTGGAAAACGAAATTTTAACTGCAAATCAAAAAGTGAGAGAATTTAACAACGAAAACTTTTTGACAGAATTGCTTAAGTTGCGTAAACAAACTTCTTACGATGATTTAAATTTTGATACAAATGGTTTTTTAAAGTATGTAAGCACAACATTTAAGAAAGCTTATTATTCACTTGAAGATAGTATGAAAAGATTCTTCTTTTGTGACTTAATAATTTTTCCAAGAAACAAAACGTGATACAAAAATTGATTTTCGAAATCAACTTACTATCGAAAAAAACTAAATTACTTTAATAGATTTTTATCACTTTACAACTTATACGCAAAAGCCGAAAACAAACCAATTCAATAAAAGCAACTTATGTTCGATTTTATTTGAACAAAAATAAAAAAACTAGGTTATTGGTCACGTAGCCTAGTTTTTATTTTTACAATCTGGATTTATTCAACATATTCTGTGCTGAAACTACCATTGACTTTGACAACTGGTTTAATTTTAATTCAAGCACTTTTATCAATTCATTGTAAGTCTTTGATTAAACTTTTACTTTCTAAAAGTAAAGAAGTTGTTTCCACTTTATAAACAGGGTTGCCTGTATAACCACTTTGAGCGGTGTAAACAGTATATGCGTGTCAATAATTAATTGCTTTTAAGTAATTTAAAATCTTTTTAGGATCTGCAGTGAAGATTTCAATGTCAACTTTTTTGTATTTTGGATAAATAAATGAAACTAAGAAATTAACAATAAAGATGTAGAAAATGGTCATAATTTCACGCATACCAAAAACAGCGTGATTATTAGTTACTTTGTATACAGGAGAAATCTTGCCGTTTACATTTGTAAATTCAACCGCTAGTGAAGCAGTGTGAGGGTGTAAGGCAGAAAACAAAATCAAGAAAATAGCAGATGTTAAAAATGAAACAATCATCAAAACAAAAGACACACTCTTTTTCTTTTTGGTAGAAAAGTAGTAAGCAATAATGTCTGTGCCACCAGTAGAACCGCCATTTTTTCACGCAATAGCAATTGAAATACCAATTAATGCTGAACCAATAATACCGTTCATAAAAATTGGTCAAGTATTTGGATTTTCATAATTTTGAAACACGTTAGGTTGTACTTCGACACTGATCATTTGTTCTCAACCAGGCGAAACGCTGAATGTGTGGTTTACTCAAGTTTCAACTTCTTTAATAGTCAAAACAGCGTTTACTGCGATTTGAAAAATCATAAAAAGCACAGATAACACAACAAAACTTCGCTTGACTTTAAAACCAAAGATAGCAAAGAGCGGAATGTTCGCGGCTAGATACATTAAAGCAAAAAATTTGCTAATTTCTGGATTGCTGCGGTTTAATAAAAACACAATTAACGAAGGAATTCCTGAAATTCCACTTGGAATAGTGTCTGATTTTTGTAAGAAGGCTAAAACGCCAAAGTTAAAAAGAATCGCAGAAATAAAAATGAAGAAAATACGTCTGGCATATAATAAAATACGCTCTTTTTTAACATTTTTATCGTGTCGATTAGTTTTACTAAAAGCGTATTTTCCAATTTTAGTTTTGTTAAAGTCACAGTTTTCTTCTTCAAAGTTTTCTGTAGACTTTAGTGAACACCCTTCTGCATTTTTATTGAGTGTGCATACTAATTTTTGTTTAAATTTCTTTCAGTGATTTTTCTTAGAATCATCATTATTTTTCATGGAAAAATTATAGAGAAAGCATATTTAAAAATGCAAAAAATTTCCATTAATTTACACTTTGATCCGCGCTTACCTTTTATATATAAGCAATATCTGCAATGTGAGTAATTAAATGTGCTCCGCTTTTAAGTAATTGTGTGTTACCATCGTCATAATCAACGCCAGGATAACAAAAAACTTCTTTTCCAGCATCATTGAAACAAGATGCTAAATTTAAAATTCCAGAATCTTTTTTACTACTATAAATTATTAAAAATTTACTGAGTCAACTTACTAAGATGTTTCGTTCACGAAAACGGCTAAGCTTTGGGTGAGCATTAGGCGGGTAGGTTGAAATTTGCAATGTGTGCTCATCTAATTGATCGTTTGTTTCGTGAGCTAAACCGTAAGCATATGTATAAATAATGTCTCCGTTTTGCTTTTTTCACTCTTGAATAATTTGTTGATCTAAAGTTTTGAAATTAGTTGTTACTAACACAAATTCTTTTGCGAGTTTTTGGATTGAATCTTTTATGTTCGCGTTTGTTAAATCAGTTGCTAGATCAGCTGTTAAAGTAATTTTTGGCTTGTTTAACAATTCAATGTTTCCTCGATAAAACAAAAGCAAAGGTGCATTTGCATATTTTTGCAATTCTGGCGGAAAGTTATCATCTAAGATAGTCAAAAACTTTACGTTGTGAATGTCTAACTCAAGCAACATATAATTTAACACAACGTCTTTTTCAATTGGTTCGCTTGCTTTAATTGCTTTGTGAACTTGAGACGGATTACCATTGTATTTATAGGTGAAATAAAGTATTAGATTATTCATAACACTTAAGTAACACCAATTTTGGTGGCTAGTTCAGAATTGAAACAACCTTGGGAAAAATGCACAAAAAAAGCAAGTATTTACCTTGCTTTACTTGAAATGGTACATCCTGTGGGGATCGAACCCACGACCCAGGGATTAAGAGTCCCTTGCTCTGCCAGCTGAGCTAAGGATGCAAGTTTATTAATTATATATGAGAAATCATTTTTGAAAAAACAAACTAATTTTACTAAAGCTATGAAGAATTTGAATTATTTTATGTTTTGGTAATGTGTTATTACTAAGCAAAAATGAAGATTTTTTATTTTGTCGAAAAGAGTTTTAATCAGTGAAAAAATGTGAAAAAAAGAAGAAAAAATTTGCAAAGTTTTTAGCTTATATCATAAAAACTTAAACAAAAAAGAAAAAACCAAAAATGGACTATTTTTTCACTTTTTTTTGTAAAAAACTTTAAAATTTTATTAAAGATATTTTTAAAATCTTATCTATCGAAGGAGAAGATATGAAAAGAATTGCAATTAATGGTTTTGGTAGAATTGGACGTTTAATTCTTCGCCATTTAATTGGAACTAATAATCGTGAAGTTGAAGTAGTTGCAGTAAATGATTTAACAGATAATGCTATGCTTGCTCACTTGTTTAAATATGACACAGCTTTTAGACCATTTAACGGTAAAGTTGAATTAAGTGAAAAAGGAATCATTGTTAATGGTAAAGAAATCGCAATTTACAGCGAAAAAGATCCAGAAAAATTACCTTGAAAAGAATTAGACATTGACGTTGTGCTTGAATGTACTGGGTTCTTCACAAAGTCTGAAGGCGCTTCAAAACACTTGACAGCTGGAGCAAAAAAAGTGCTTGTTTCAGCACCATCAAGTAGCGATGTTAAAACAGTTGTATACAATGTAAACCACGAAACATTAACTAAAGATGACAAAATTGTGTCAGCAGCTTCATGCACAACTAACTGCTTGGCACCACTTGTAAAAGTACTTGTTGACAATTTCGGCGTTAAGAACGGTTACATGACTACTGTCCACGCTTTCACTGGTGACCAAATGTTACAAGATGGCCCACATCGTAAGGGTAACTTAAGAAGAGCTAGAGCTGCAAGTTACAACATTGTGCCAACAACTACTGGAGCAGCAAAAGCGCTTGGTTTGGTTATTCCTGAAGTTAAAGGTTTATTGGATGGTTCAGCACTTCGTGTGCCAACAATCACAGGTTCGTTTGTGGATTTAACAGTGCAACTTGAAAAAGAACCAACAGTAGCTGAAGTTAATGAAGCTTACAAAAAAGCTGCTAACCAAACTTTGAAATATGAAGAAGATCCTATTGTTTCATCAGATGTAATTGGTTCACACTATGGTTCAATTTTTGATTCAACTTTAACCAAAATTCAAGAAGCAAATGGACTTAAACTTTACAAAATTTTCGGTTGATACGACAACGAAATGTCATATACAGTGCAATTAGTAAGAGTTCTTACTTATATGGCAAAATTGAAATAATAAGCACTAAAAAAAAGATGAGTTATTAGGCTCATCTTTTTAAATTAATTTTTCAAATAAGCTTATGTTATAGATATATTTGCAAAATTTATTTCATTTTAAGTGTTTAGTACTCAAATTTACGAATATATCTATAACACAGTGTTATTAATCATTTTCAATGTTTTCACGTATCTGAATTAGTTTCGATAAAGCATTTTTAGCTGCTTCTTCTTCTGCGGCTAATTTATTTTCGCCTTGCCCCACACCATAAATGTTTTCATCGTGATAAACTTTCGCTTCAAAAAGTCCGTTTTCAATCGCGACAGTAACATACTTTATTGCGTTTTTTGTATAACTTTGCATATATTCTTGCAACTCAGTTTTTGAGTCTTTCATTGTTGTTTTCTTGACAAATTCATTTGCAGTTGGAAACAAGTATTTAATTAGAAAATTGTTAGTAACTTTCAACCCTTGGTCTAAAAACAAAGCAGCAACAAATGATTCAAACACATCGGCTCCCACTTTCGGAGATTCTGTAACTTCGCGACCCATATTGCCATCAGCAGCAATAATCATTTTGTGAAAATCCAATTGGCGTGATAACGCATTAAGATTTTTGGTGTTCACCATATTAGATCTTAACAAAGTCATATTTCCTGCGGACTCAACTAGTTCTTTACGAAAAATGTGGTTGGAAACTAAAAATTGTAAAATGGAGTCACCCAAAAACTCGAAAGTTTGATAGTCTTGAATTGTGTCTTTGGTGCCAAAACGACGATATGATGAGTGTGTAAAAGCTTGCACATATAAATTTTTGTCTTTAGGTTCTATGTTTTCGGAAGCAAGAAATTGAAAAATTTTATTAATTTTGCTGTTCATTGTGATCTAATTCTTCTTTGATTTTGGTAAATGTATTTGTCTCTAGAGCTAATTTCACTTGATTCAATGCGCCTAAGTAAGATTTGACATCACTTGATCCATGGGTTTTAATTACTAAACCATTCAAACCAAGTACTCACGCGGCCCCGACATTGCGGTAATCAAGAGTTTCGGCCGTGTCTCTAAATGCGCCTTTTAAAAACAAATAACCAATTTTTCTTCAAAACTTAGCTTTAATAGCCGTTTTTAGTAATTTACCAAATGAAAGAATTGCTCCCTCGAAACTTTTGAGTACTAAGTTACCCGCATAACCATCCGCTAAGACAACGTCGTTTTCTGTTGTCAACATATCACGCGGCTCAACAAACCCTTGATAATTTAAATTTTTTTCATTTTTTAGTAACCCGTGGGCACTTCTGGTTACTTCTAGTCCTTTGTATTCTTCAGTCCCGACATTAATTAAAGCAATTTTAGGTTCATTAACTTTTAACATTGTCTTAGCAAAAATTTTTGCTAAGTGAGCTCACTCAACAAAATATGTATCTTTGACTTCTAAGTTGGCACCAACATCTAAAAAGATCGTTTTTTTACCTTTTTTAATCGAAGGCATAATAGGCATAAAAGCAGCTCTCGAAATGCCAGGTAATCTTTTCACAATAAAAGTAGCAGCACTAAGTAACAAACCAGAATCACCTGGTGAGAGCACAGCATCAACTTCATTGTTAGCCAAAAGTTGCAAGGCCGTGTTCATCGAAGTGTTTTCTTTTAGAGCTTGACGCAAATTTTTTGTATCGCTAGCTACTGTGGAATTATCAATAATTTCGAGATTTGCGGGCAATTGGTTTGCAAAAAATTCCAAAATACTGGTTTTGTTGCCCACAAGTAAAACTGTAAAGTTTGTGTTTTTTTGTATAAATTCACGCACAGCTTGTAAAGCGGGTTGGTCACCATAGTCGTTGCCCATCAAATCAAAGGCAATTTTGTACATTTGCCCTCCAATTCTATTCAAAACCAATAATAAAATGATAAATTGGTTGGTTTCCGTCGACAATTTCCACTTCAAGATCGTACTGATTTTCAATATATGATTTTAGTTCAAGCGCATCATCTTCAGTAGCTTCGTTACCGTAATAAATCGTAATAATTTCGGTTTCATCTGTGGTGTTAGCATCAATGGTTTTTTTGGCTGAATCAATAAAAGTTTTTTCACAAGCGACAATTTTGCCGTTTGTAATGCCGATGTAATCGTTTTGTTTAATTTTGAAACCGTTAAGTTTAGTATCACGAGTCGCTTGCGTGACTTCAGCTGTAGTGATTAGTTTGATTGCTTGGTTAAGAACTTCTTCATTCTCTTTAGCTTTGGCATTTTTATCAAAATTTAAAATTGCATTAATACCTTGCAGCTGGCTTTTGGTTGGAATCACAAACACTTTTTTGTTAGTGATAGCTTGCGCTGCTTGCTGCGCTGATAAGAAAATATTTGAATTATTAGGGAAAACAAAAACATTTATTGCGTTCACAGCATTGATTGCGTCAATAATTTCTTTTGCCGACGGGTTTTGTGTTTGTCCACTCTCAACTACTACGTCAACTCCTAAGTCATACATACGCTTGATAATACCCGAACCAAGATTGCACGAAACACTACCACACTCAAAAATTTCTTCGGTATTTGAGTTTGTGTTTTGTAAAATCACTTTTTTATTCCTTGACTCAATTGCTTGGTTAGTCATATTTTCTGACTTGATTTTGGCAAATTCGCCGTATTTTTGTGCAAAATTCAGTAAATTTCCTGGTTTCAAAGTGTGTCCGTGAACTTTGACAAATTCATTATCTTGTACCACCACAAGAGAAGTGGCTTTTTTCTTTAGAGCAAGTTCGAATTTTTCTTTTTCAAAAGTTGCTGGTGAAGCTAATTCCAAAATAAATTCGGTGCAGTAACCAAATTCACCATCATAGATTTCATCATCACTCACAAATTTATCAATGTCTTCAGCGCTGTCCTTAAATTTCACATCTTCACCTTTAAGGAATTTTTGCATACCAACAAAAATTGTGTAAAGACCTTCACCACCAGAGTCTGTAACTCCAACTTCTCTAAGTACTTTAAGTTTGTTAGGGGTTTCATCACAAGCTTTACGCGCGAATGTTACGACATAGTCAAAAAATTCTTCAAGTGTCGTATTTTCGTTAACAACTTGTTCTAATGCTTGTGTTGTTTCCTTAATTACTGTTAAAATTGTGCCTTCAACAGGTTTAAGCACAGATGAATAAGCTTTTTTTGTTGCTTCTTGAAAAGCAAAAAGTAAGCCAGAAATGTTTACTAAGTCAGCATTGTTGAAACCAATTTCAAAACCTTTGAAGATTTGACTAAGGATTACACCTGAATTTCCTCGAGCACCAAAAAGCATTGCTTTTGAAATTCCGGCTGCAACTTCACCTAAGTGGGTGGAATTATTTTTTTCAATGAAGTCAACAGCAGCTTGGACTGTGCTTGACATATTTGTACCAGTATCGCCATCTGGCACGGGGAACACATTTAACGCATCAATCTTCGATTTGTTATTAATGAGATTGATTGCGCCTGCGGCAACGAGTTTGCTAAATATATTTCCATCCACTTGTTTATTCATTTTCGATTCCTTCTATGACAATTTCTAGTTTTTTGTATTTAACTTTCGATTTAGCAAAGGTGTAATTCGACAGTGCACCAATTGATTTCATTATGTTTTTAACATTTGCATTTTTCAAAATGATAATTGACGCTTGCAACGTTCAACGTCGATTAGTATATTCAGCTTTGACCTTGAATTTATCAGTTTTTGGGTCCTTGCAAATTCTTAAAACACCCGGCGAAGATACCAAGATGTCGATAAACATTGATTCAACTTGACTTTTTTCCATCTTGCTCCCTAGCAAACTAACATATAGTGCAGAACAAAACGCACATAACGTCTTAATATTATAAATATGTAGATTTAATTCTTAATTAAAAATCTAATAATACATTTGTTTTCTTACTGTAACAACGCAAAAAAAATTAGATTTTTTGCAAAAATTAAGTTTTGAAGTCGTATAAACGAATCAAACTATGTTATAGGAACAAACAAATTTTTAAGAAAATTAAAAACTAAAAACAGTTCTTTAAATTTGTTTAATGTAACGAGGAATTAAAAAATCACAAGAAAATAGATAGAATTTGATAAATAGAACTATATTATAGATATATTTGCAAATTAAAGTTTACTCAAATACTCTTTTAAGTTTATTGATGAGCTATACATTTCAAAACTAAATAGTACAATTTAACAGTTATAAAATCATTAGTTAATTTAATTAATAGTTAATACGCAATGTCGGAAAAAGTAGAAAATTTTGTGATTCTTGAAATTAAAGATTCTGCAACCAGCGAACGTGATGGCATTATTTTAGCCTGAGGCAAAAACGGGCTGATAAGTTTTTTGGCCGCCGGAATTAACGCTGCCGAATCGAAAAATCGTGCTAATTTAATTCCAGGACTTTTTTCTGAGTTAATTTATTTCGAAGCACGTCAACACCAAAAAATGAATCGTTTGAAAAAAGCTAATTTGCGCAAAATGATTTCTTTTAGTGATTTAACTAATCTGCGTTTTTTGCAAAGAGTTTCGTTGTTTCTAAAAAATTTCAAAGAACGTTTCTCGCCTATTTACGAAACTTACGACGAAATCATTGAAAATTTTGAATCGTTTTCTTCTGTGCAAAAAGAGTGTTGTATTACTTTTATGGTTTTACAAGCACTCAAACCTTGAGGCATTGAACCTAACTTTTCTAGTTGTGTAGTTTGTGGCACGCGCAGAAATATTTGTCATTTTAGTTTTGGCCATGGCGGTTACTTTTGCGAACAACATGCTGGTGTTTATCGAACCAGAAAGAACATTTTAGAACTACTTTACTACGCACGATATGATTTCTATAAGTATCTAAAGTATTCAACTTTTAAAACTAATGATTTTATTTACAAAATGCTTCTTACTCACATCGACGCAAACGGAATTTTTGTGAACTGAGAAGAACCAACTTGAATAACTGAGAAAGGAAATTATGAAGATAGGAACTAGCAAAATTGCTATTGACGCAATTAATAAGTACGATAATATCATAATTTTTCACCACATTAGACCTGATGGCGACTGTTTAGGGAGCCAAGCTGGTTTAGCTGAATTAATTCGCGCTAACTTTCCAAACAAAAAAGTTTTTACGCCAGGAAATAACGACCACACGTTTGACTTTATGGACTATCACTTTGATCCTGTTGAAACAATTGACTATAAAAATTCTTTAGCTATTGTCGTTGACGCGTCTTCAAGCGAACGAATTATGTGTGCAGACTTATTGCTTTCAGGTAAATTTACTGCCAAACTAAGAATTGATCATCACCCAAATGATAGCGACATTACTTATGACTATTTATTTGTTGATGAACATTATGTTGCTGCTGCAGAAATGATTGCTAAAATCGCTTATGATGCTAAGTGAAAAGTCACACCTAAAGCAGCAGGTCACATTTACTTGGGAATGGTAACTGATTCTAATCGTTTTATGTATGCAGACACGAGTGCTCGTACACATAAATTAGTTGCATTTCTTTATGACAAAGGTAAATTAGATTCTTGAAAAATTTTCGTTGAACTTAACAAAAGAAAAATGAATGACTTAAAATTCACCGGCGAAATTTTGCAAAACTTCCAAAAACAAGGTAGAGTGCTTTACTTTAAAGTTACCAACGAAATTATGGCTAAGTATGGTTTTGATTCGCTTTATGCTGCCACCTTCGTAAATGAATTAGCAAACATTGAAGATAATTCATGTTGAGCCTTCTTCATTCAACTTCCAGATGGCAAAATTAGAGGTCGTTTAAGATCAAATGGCCCGAAAGTTAATGAAGTAGCACGTAAATACAGTGGCGGTGGACACGACAATGCTGCCGGTATAACACTGAGTTCTTTTGATCAAGTTGATGAAGTGATTGCAGACCTTAATGAATTAATTGTGAAGTGAGAAGCACAATGCAAATAGGAAATTGATTTGAAATTGTTCAAAAACTTGAAAAATACAATTCAATTGTTATTTTTCACCATATTCGCCCTGACGGTGATTGTTTAGGTAGTCAATTTGGGCTGCGTGAGTTGTTAAGAACTAATTATCCACACAAAAAAATTTATGCAGTCGGCAATAGTTTTGGCTTGTTTGGTTCTTTTATGGAATTCGATTTTGACGAAATTCCAAGTGACGAAGTTTTGCAACAATCACTTGGCGTAATTGTTGATGCAAACTTCAAGGAGAGAATTCAAGATCGCGCTGTTTTAGACAAAAATCTTTTTCCTGAAACAATTAGAATTGATCACCATCCTAACGAAGACGATTTGCCAAATTGTACTCGTTGAGTGGATGCCAAAAGAATTGCAGCAGACGAAATGATTACTGAATTAGCTGTGCAGGCGAATTGAAAAATCACTCCTAAAGCAGCTGAATATCTTTTTTTAGGTATTGTAACTGATAGTGGTCGTTTTATGTTTCAAGGTGTAAGCGCTAAAACGCACGAACTAGTTGCCTTGTTGTATAAAAATGGACTTGACTCAAACAAAATTTTCCGCGGAATGAGCGAAACTTCTTTAGTTGATTTCGAATTGCAAAACATCTTGATTAGAAATATGAAAACTCAAGGGCAAGTTGCTTGAACAACAATTGATTACGCAACCACTAAATCGCTAAACAAATTACCAAATGAAGTGATGCGAGTAAATTTAATTGGTAACATCAAGGGTTTCCCACTTTGGGTACAATTTTTGGAAGAAGAAGATGGCCGCATTCGTGTGGAATTTAGATCAAATGGACCTTGTGTGCGTAATGTGGCAGTAAAATGAGGTGGCGGTGGACACGAACGAGCCTCAGGATGTATGGTTGACTCTTTTGACAAAATTGATGCAATCATTGCTGATTGCAATGCTGAAGTACTTAGATTTCAAAACCAATAGCAAGGAGTGTAAATGTCTTTTATAGTAAAAAATAAGTTAAGAAATTCAGCGCGTGAATACGATTTAGCTCAACAGCCGTTGAAGGCTGAAGCGCTAAAAGCAATTTTAGAAACAATTCAAAATGCGCCAACAAGCAATAATTTCTTTTCATCATCAGTGGTGGTAGTAACAGACACAAAATTATTAGCAGAGTTGGGACAGATTTTAAAACAAAAACAAGTGAGTGAAGCAGGAGCATTTTTAATCTTTTTAGCAGATTTCAATCGTTTAGCGCATATTACCGCAAAAACGAATTACAAAGAAAAGCTCACTCAAAATGATTTATTAGTAGCTTTTGGTGATGCGTTCATTCAAGCGACAATGGCACAAGATGCTGCAACTGAATTGGGACTAGGCACGTGTTTTATTGGTGGTGTGAGAGAACATATTGACAAAATTAAAGAGTTATTAAACGTTACAGGAATTGCCTTTCCAGCAGTTGGTTTAACAGTGGGCGTACCTAAAAAAGTTGCTCACACAGCCAAACCAAAACTTAATCGTGTTTACCAAAACACCTATAACCAAGAAGTATTAGCTGACGAGATAAAAGCCTATGATGAAGTAATAAAAAATTACTATCAAGAACATGGTATTAATGGCGATTACTCTAATTATGCTGCTGAATATTTGACTAAAAAGCACGAAAACCAAAAAATACTTTCCGCAGATATCTTAGAGGCGTTTAATCTTAAAACAAAATAGGAGAACTTATGGCTAGATTTAAAAGAATTTTTATGATTGTTACTGATGGACTTGGCATTGGTCCAGACCGCGACCAACGCGCTTTTGGTGACAAGGGAGCTAACACAATTTTGTCAGCCTCAAAATCAGCAATGTTTTTTATTGACACATGAAAAAAACTTGGTATTGGAAACATTACTACTTTAGAAGGCAATTACCACGTAAAAAAACCACTTGGTTATGTTGCTAGAGTTCAAGAAGTTTCGAATGCTAAAGACACACTTGCTGGACACTGAGAAATGATGGGAATTAAGACAGAAGTTCCTTTTCCAACTTTTGCCGAAAATGGTTTTCCAGAAGATTTAATTCAAGAATTATCGAAAGCTTTTGATGGCAGAAAAATTATTGGTAATAAAGCAGCTTCAGGTACCGCTATTATCGATGAATTAGCTAAAGAACAAGAAGAAACCGGCGCAATTATTGTTTATACATCAAATGATTCTGTGTTGCAAATTGCTGCACATGAAGAATGGATTGGTCTTGATAACTTATATCGTTACGGTAAGTTAGCACGTGAAATTTGTTCATCGAAACCAGAATGAAACGTAGGTAGAATTATTGTTCGTCCCTATATTACAGATGCAGACGGTAAATATAAACGTACATTTAATCGTCATGATTACGCAAATAAACCACGCGAAATGATTTTAAACGAATTACAAAAAGCAGGCGTTCCTACTATTGCGGTTGGAAAAATTAATGACATTTATGTTGGTCAAGGTATTTCTAAAGCGTTTCATTCAAATGGAGATGCCGATGGAATGGACATTACAATTAAATTAGCATCAGATCCAACTACTGAAGGACTTGTTTTTACGAACTTAGTTCAATTTGATTCACGCTATGGACACAGAAGAGATGTTGACGGATTCGCCAATAACATAGCAATGTTGGATACAAAGTTAGCTAAATTAATTTCAGTAATGCACGAAGATGACTTACTAATTATGACTAGCGACCACGGAAACGACCCACTTTATCCTGGTTTTAATCACACTAGAGAATTTTTACCATTGACAATTTATTCAAAATCATTTAAGGAACCAAAAGTGTTGCTAGATGTAATGGGGCTTGGTACTTCAGGCAACATTGTCGCACGTAACTTTGGTGTACCAATCGTGCCAGAAACTGGTGATGACATTTTTGATTTATTAGTTTAAAAATCTAGCTTGCAGCTAGATTTTTTATATTTTATGCGAAAAAAACAGCACAAATTTCTGTGCTGTTTTAATTACTAAAATTAGTTTGATTTGTTAGCGTATACTGAGGCATATGTACGATTTCTACGTTTTTCAAATTTTACATAACCTTCAATCAATGCGTAAAGTGTGTCATCTTTACCGATTCCAACATTATTTCCAGGAAAAATTTTTGTTCCTCTTTGTCTGAAAATAATTGAACCAGCAGTACAAAATTGTCCGTCACCTAATTTAATACCTAATCTTTGGCCACGACTATCACGGCCGTTTCTAGTGGAACCACCAGCTTTTGTTTTTGCCATTTTTTAAGTCCTATCCTTTGATTTGAGTAATTAATACACGTGTATATGGTTGACGGTGGCCAAGTTTTCTCTTGTGAGTTGACTTAGCGTTGTGACGGTAAACGATAATTTTTTTCGATTTACCTTGTTTTTGAATCACACCTTCTACGGTCGCATTTTTAACATATGGTGTACCAATTTTGTCATTAACAAAAAGCACTTTGTCAAAAACAACCTTGTCACCTTCATTGCCTTCAAGCTTTTCAACAAAGATTGTGGCATCTGGTTTTACTAAAATTTGTTTGCCTCCAGTTTGTATAATAGCGGTCATGCTTTATACCTCCTGTTTTTGTGGCTCATCTTTGAGGCGGCACGAAAAAGGTGCACTTTAGCCTTGTTAGAATGGTTACAAAAAGTAACTTTGCTATTATATAGTAAAAGTAATTTTAATACGCTAAATAAACAATTTTTTCAGTAGGTTGAATATTATTGCCGCCAGGCGGCTGGCTGTTTTGGGCGACAGTAGGATTGCTTCATTTGGCCGTAGTGTCTTCTGTTTTAACTTCACCATTAACTGAAGTGGCTGCTTTTACGCCGCCAACAATACCTGTAAAGGCCTTAATCACTAAATTACCTAAAAGCACAGCTCCTACTAAAAATAAAGGTAAAGCAGGAAGCACACCACCATAAATATTTTTTTCTTGGTCAACAGTTAATTTTGTGAATTTTGGCTTTGTCATTTTTGCTCCTTTCGCTTACTTAACAACAAAAAACAGCGGAAATAAAAAAATGGGAATTTTTTGCAACTTTAATGCATTCCCATTTTTGTTTTTTTAACTTATTATTCGCTTTGCGTTGCGTCATTGTTTTCGTTTACATCTGTGTCATTAGATTCTTCGTCAGATGATTGTTGAAAAGCATTAGGGTTTTTAGTAGCAATTACTAAAGCTGGCTTGATTACACGATCATACAATCTAAAACCAGATTGCGTTACTTTAATGACTGTATTGTTAGGTTGATCAAAGTCCTCAAGTTGTTCAATTATTTTTGAGGTTTCAGGATTAAATTCAGTGTTAAGATCGGGTGTAAATTCAAAAACACCATTGTTTTCAAGTGTGTTTTTAAGCATATTTAAAACCATATTGAAACCAAATAAATAATTTTTTACTTCTGTGCTTTCACTTTTTTCGCCAGCAGCAATCGCCATTTTCAAAGTACCATATGGGGCTACGAAATCTTCAATAAATTTTTGTAACGCATATCGTTGTGCTTTTTCAATTTCTTCTTTTGGCACAACAAATCTTTCCACTACTTTAGCTTCTTTAGCTTTTTTAATATCAGCGACTGCTTGTTTAAGTTGTGACTCTAAATGTTTAATTTGTTTATCTTGAAGTTCAATTGTTTTTTCGCGAGCTTCGTATTGCTTTTTGTATTCTAACATTCGACTTTGTGCGTGTGTTGTTTGAAAAGGTTGATAATTAATAACTTCAACTTGAAAATGAAGTGGAATTGATTCTTGTTTTTCAGGGTGCACAGGTTTTTCCGGCTTTTTGTCGTTTTTCTCTTGTTGAGATGATTTAACATTGTAATCAAACTCGAAAATTCCTTTTGTAGGTAAACCAATTAGAGCATCTACTAAAAAACTAAATTGTGGATTGATTACTTCTGGAACTAAAACTATGTCCATTTTTTTAGCACAAAAACGCTCAACAGGTTTTTTGTGTTGGTCAAAAGCTTTAATATTCACTTGTAACATATCGCCTTTTTGAAAGACAAATCTAACCGCCATATTTACTCCTATCTATTGATCTTTTTGTTCTTTAATTAAATCTTCTAGAGCTTGAATAGCTGCAAAAGACTTGTTATAGTCCATATTGCTTGCACCAACAACGGAAATTTCCTTAATTTTTTTGCTATTGATTTTTTTGCTTATAAATGCACTGTTATTGTTGTGTATTGCTATCTTAATTGTTTCGTCTTCGTCTTCAAATTCTTTTTCGATCATTGACCAAATAGAATTATTTTTAATTAATTTTAAAATGGTAATAATATCTTCTCGTTTAATTTTTGAAGCCAAAATAATTTTGTCTTCACCATAAACTTTGTTTTCTTCTACCATTTCAAAATTGAATACATTTTGAATAAAATTTTGCAAGATGGTTTCGTAATTTTTAATACCTTTTGAAAGCAGCGGCATTAAACCATAAGCATTTTCAGCAAGGTGAATAATTGGCACACCAACTAAACGTTCTTTGAACACGCGTACAGCCACTTTGAGGTCTTCTGAATTGATTAACTCTTTTTCTAAAGTGATTGTTTTTGAAAAAACTTGGCCATATGAGGTTACTAAAATTATTGTTGCCTTATTATCATCCAATGGAACTAATTGAATGTGTTTGAGCGACTCTTCATCATTTGAAATTGAAGTAATTAAGGTGACGCCAGCGATATCACTAATTTGCTTAGCGGCTTCGTCCAAAGTGATATCAATATTATTTCAACGCTTATAAAAAATATCTTTCATTTCATTTTTTAAAGTGTCAGTATCATGTGTGGCAATAAATTTTGCATAAAACGAATAACCTTTGCTTGAAGGCACACGCCCACTAGAAACGTGAGTTTTTTTCAACAAACCAAGTTGTTCTAATTCGTTCATAATGTAACGAACTTTCGCAGAAGACATTTTCAAGTTATATTTTGTAACTAAATGTTCTGATGAAATGGGATAACTAGTTTCCACATAAGTTTCGATAATATATTTAAGAATTTCTTTACGGTCTTTTTTAAGTTCCTTGTTGATATTCTTCATAATTTCTAATTATAATTGAAATGCCAAAATTTAGCATTTTTTAGTTCAAATGCTAAAAAACAGAAAACATTTTTTGCTTTGCATTTGACAAATAGCACTATTTTGTAATTGTATATGTAAAAATTATCCTTACAAAAGCGAGTGCTAAATTGTTCTAGCCTTGTGTTGCTATTTAGGAAATTGTATTTTTCCAATTATTCTATGTTATAGCTCTAGGCGTAAAAATAAAATAAAAAACCGCTTTTAGCAGTCTTTAATTACTAAATTTCTTTTGCGGAATAATTTCTACAATTCTTGGCGAATAATTAATTTCACCACGACGTTCTGGATACTCAGTAGACTCGTATAAAACTTTTTCAATTTCTAAACCAATTCTTACATAGTCAACAAAAACCTTAAAAGCCGCGCGTTCCATTGAATCAATGGCTGAACTATAACCAACATCAGTTAAAATAATATTTTTATCTCCTGAGGAAGCTAAAGCTAGAAAAACATTATGACTGGCACAAACAATATTTACTAAATTGAGACGGTAAAACGAAGTTCCTACCCGTTTAACATTCATAGGGTCTTTTCAATCTAGTTCAAAATATTTGTTATTTAGTCTTTCGCGTTCACACCCTTGTTTAAACCCTTCGTACCTAAGTCTTTTGATTTCCTCGCCCAAATAAGGGTCATCAATGTATACAAGTGTGTTTTTTTTGTCAAAAGTTTTCGAAAATTTGATTACAAGTTCTTGGAAAGCTGATTGGTTTCTGACTTTGATTCTACCTTGGTCATTCTTGTCTGTGTTGTAAACAAAATAAGGTATTTTTGAGCAGTTTTTTTCTAGATAATCAAGAATGTCTTGATAATGTGCTTGGTCAGTAAATAGTACTAGTGAATAAGGTTTAAAGTAAAGTACTTGCTTGATTAATTGAATGTAACTTGTCATGTTGTTTTGGCATTTTGACAACAATAAACTTTTTCCGCGTGAACGGGCACCTTGTTCAATTCCGTGAATAATTTGATATTGATTCATATCGCATTCTTCAGTCGCAATTACAAAAATAGTATTCAAACGATCTTTTACCAGTTTAGAACCTAAACTTGGCATATATTCATTTTCTCTTAAAATTGCTTCAATTCTTTTCTTGGTTTCCTTAGCAATATAGCCTTTTGTAAAATATCTACTTACAGTAGCAACTGAAACATTTGCTAACTTGGCAATTTCCTTGTATCCAAACTTTTTCATAAATAAAAATATAACATAAAACACACTTTCTACATCTGTAAAAAACCTTCTTTTTTCACATTTTCTTGATTAATTCTGCCTTAAGAAAACTTCATTTAATAAAATAGTGCTTTTTTATTACTAACTTTCTAAATCGTGGTTGTAAAGTAAAAAGAAATTAGC
This sequence comes from Mycoplasmopsis columbinasalis, assembly GCF_900660705.1. NCBI lineage: Bacteria > Bacillati > Mycoplasmatota > Mycoplasmoidales > Metamycoplasmataceae > Mycoplasmopsis > Mycoplasmopsis columbinasalis. The sequence continues at coordinate 354,117 of NZ_LR215043.1, read as the reverse complement.
TTGCCAAAGAAATGAATTGAAGTTGTCATTTCAATTCTAAACATATAATCTGTAATATAATTCTAAAGTTAATAGAACAGCAACCTTGTAACCTGGTCAGGACAGAAATGAAGCAGCCACATCAAGAAGTACTGTGTCTATTGACATTTTTTTTAAGGTGAAAAAATGAGAGTAGTACAACAACCCATCAGTTATAATGAGTTCAATGAAAAATATCGTCCAATCATAAAGGCAGATATTACTAACATCATTAAGAAACCAGAAATCGAAAAAAATAGAAAAAAAGCAACAATCTTTTTAGGTCTAACTTTAGGTTTTTTAGTGTTATTTATAATCTTTACAATCATATTAGTTTTCACTTTTTCATCCGCTCCCGGATACGACGATTCTGCGAAATTGTTGGTGTTAATGAGCCTAATGATGCTTGTATTATTATTATGCGTATTATTTGGAGTGCTTTGAGGAAAATTCAGGAACAAATTATTTAAATTGCTAAAGTATGAAATTGGCCAATTGGATTATTTTCGTGTCTTATTTAAAAAAATGGGACTTAAATTCGCTCCTACTTCTTTAGCTGAACGTAGAATTTATGATGAAGATTTAGATCTTCAAAACGCATATAAAGAACATTTTGATACTATCAGACAGCCAATTCGTAATTACGAAAAGTATTTAGTGAACTATGCTGGAATTCCAGCTGAGGCTACTATCGTTTCACGTGGTCAACAATATTTTATTGCGGATGAATGAAATAATAACTGAATGATGCAAATGTTAACTTTTCATTGAGTTTATACAATTTACGATCACACGAATAAAACAACACGAAAAGTAGACTGTTATAAAACTGTTTTCGCTATGGAAGGCGTTTATGCCAAAGTCCCTAATGATAACTACTTTACTTTCAGTATGGGAACAAGATGTGCCTTGAACGGTAACCAAAAACCAAACGTAAATTTGGAAAATGTTGCTTTTAACAAAGCTTTTCACATTTATACTAATGACCAAGTGAAAATTCGTCAAGCTTTTACTCCGCTCGCAATGGAAACAGCACTTAACCACGTTAATCAAAATATCAAAGTTATCCCTGCTGGTTTCGGACTTCAATATTCAGACCATATTGTTCGTTCGTGATTCATTCCAAAAGGTGATCCACTTAAGATTGATTTACCAGCTGTGCGTCTATCGATGAACAAGGTAATTGAATTTGTGGTTAACGATATTATTAACGGAATTTATAGCATTTATTGAGTAATCTCTTTATTCAATATTCCGCCAATGTTTTATTAATTAGAAGAACAAAATGTGCACGTAGGTGCATTTTTTTATTCTTTTTTAAAAAACCAACAATATTCCCACAAAAGTTTCATTTTTACAATTTGCCTTACCTCTTGCGTTTAAAGAGATGAAAGGAGCGAAAAATGTCAACTACTAATTCACAACAACAGCCTGAGTGTAAACATAGTGAGTTTACTCATTTAATGCAACTTGTGGATGAATTTTTTCAATTTCCACAAACTAATTGATTCCCTGAATTCTTTACTAATCTAAACGAATTTTTCGCGCGGCGACCAGAATTTGTGAGAACTTGTCGAAAAGAAAACGGTGATTCAACAGCAAAATATGTGCTCACTTTTTCTCTAAGTTGCCCTGAAATGCCTACAAAATCAGCTGTGAAACATAAAACATGCCAATGTGTCGAGTGTACATCAGTTCAAAAATAAAGGAGATTGCTAATAGTTTTATATACACCACCTAGTAATCAAACATCTGCAATAGTTGAACAAACCAGTAAAAATAAAAATTTAGTGCTAGAACAAACAGATTGGTCGCTTTTTAATGTTCGCAGCTATGATAAATCAAAAGATAATTCTTTACTAGCAAGTAGCAGTCAACCACAATTACAGGTACAAACGATTATTTCCTTAACAAAACTTTTTCAGAGCAGCCAGTTCTTTTTAAATTTTTTCTTTGTCATTCCCTACGAGCAAAGCGTAAAATTAAGTGCAATCAATATTGCTATTAATAATAAACTTGTCGATAGTGCAAAATATTTAAATAACATTGCGCGTTTTGAAACTACTTGCAGCGGCACAGTGCTTGCTGCTGCTCTGAAAAATCAGCTTGTGTTGGAGGAAACTAAAAACTATAAGGTCATCTCTTACCGCTTACGGCCAGAACTTATTGGTACTAATTTTAATGACTTGGAAAATATTACCGTTACTTTTCAAAATTCAGACCGACGAGCTGAAGTTAACTATGTGCAAATTAGACGCCGAAGTCTCAACAATAATTCCTATGTCATTAATAAAAACAATGACGAAACATTGATACTGCAAATTCCGTATTTTTGACAGTTTAATTTTCCATTAACACAATCATTTTTAAAAACTCATTACACCAATTTAACAATTAAAACAAACGAGTTAAATCGTTTACAACCAACTAGACAATTACTCACAAGTCAGTTAAAAGTTAATTTAGACCGTACAAGTAATCTTTTTAACACTGAAAATAACACAAATGCCTCTATCAATAAGCTAAAAGATTTTTACAAGTTTAGCTGACCGCAATATTACGGCACACCTTACTACGAATTCAAAGAGTTTGTAAGTTCAATTGGCTACCAAACCACTTCATTACACACAACGTTTTTAGAAAAAGATGAACTTAACGACCAAAATGAACTTAGCGAGTTAAAATCGATTAATTTAGATTCTTACTTTACTTATGATTCTGGCAACAAAACTGTAATTGAATCAAGCACAGCTGCTCAGCCAGGTTTAATCATTCCTTACTCACAAGCTAATAACATTACAAATAGTTATTTGTTAGCGTTTAATTATCAAAACTTACCAAATTCTGACAATTGACTCAAAGTTTTAATTAATGATACTTTCAAAATTGAACGTCCTTTACTAGATAAAGAACAAGGATTGATTAAATTAGACATTTTAAGTGAGGGCTCAAGTACTAAAGAATTTTTTAGATATGTCCTTAATTTAGATGATGCAGAGCTGTTTGTCAACAAAATTTTTGCTGATTTATCGCAATTAGACCAATGAAGAAACAAAACTAATGACCCTGAAGAATAAAATTTTAATCGGTGTCGGTTCAGTTGCGGGGATAGCAGCTATTGCTACTCCGGTGGCTCTAGTTTCTGCGAAAAAAACTAAAAAAGAACATTTAGCTTCGCATTTGACTGCGAATGTTCATGACCAAAATGCTATTTTCCCCAAAATTAGTGGCAGCGAATTTTACGATTACATCGTTATCGACAAAGGACAACCGATCTTTAAACCTATCATTGTTCCAAAATTAATTCAATATATTGTGACAAATACAGAGGCAAGTACTGGTAAGTTGTATTTTGACTATAAATTCGTTGATTCTAAACGTTTGATTATTTATTTAAAGTGAGTTGGTGAACAAGAAGCACTTACGAAAAAGTACTTGTTGAAGATTCTAAATTCTGAAATTTTGATCAAAGATGGCAATGAAATAACAAGCGAAACTGAGGATAAATTTAATGAATGAAATAATGACGGAACTATTGACCAAAGCGATAGCAACTTACAAGAAAATGATAGTGATGCGACAGTATAAATTTAATAATTTAGTTTTTCGAAATCACCATTAGCAAAAGTTGTAATCAATCCTAAAACTAAGCAATTTTGTTATAACTTTTGCTGATTTTGACTCAAAATTCAACAAAAAACGCGAAAAATACAACAATTTTCGTGATTTTTTTATTGCCTAAAAATTCTTCATTTTTCGCTTTTTTAAAAAGACCTTTCCTTTATAATTCTAAGGCTACTATACACTATGAAGTTTGAGGTTGTTGATACGCCAATAAGCGTTGTCAAGGACGTATGCAAGAAATTCAAATGGAGTGTGTTCTATAAGAACGAAAGGAGACAACGATGAGCAAGCTAACTATCAAAGTGAAGTCATTTGAATATACCTTAGTTGATTTTGCGGCTAAAAAATTAGTTGATTTAGCTAAAAAAGAAGGCGTTCAAGTGTCAGGACCTGTTGCGTTACCAACCAAACGTGAAGTAGTTACTATTCTTAGATCAGTTCACATTAACAAAAAATCTCGTGAACAATTCGAATCAAGAACTTACCAACGTTTAGTTGTGTTCACAACCCAAAATGGTCTTGAAAATTTACTTGATAAAATCAAGCGTTTTGAGTTACCAGCTGGTGTTGAAGTTCAAATTAAGCCTGGTAACTAATTTTTATTTAATTTAAATCTGACTTAGTTTTTGAGCTAAGCGACAGTCATTATCGAACGTCAGAAAGGTAATGGAGAAAGGAAATCCTAATGAAAGGAATTTTAGGTAAGAAAGTTGGGATGACTCAAATTTATACTGAATTCGGTAGTTCAATACCAGTTACAGTAGTTGAAGTTCAACCAAACGTTGTTACTAAAGTTCTTACCGCAGACAAGAACGGTTATGTTGCAACCCAACTTGCTGTTGGTGAGAAAAAAGAAAGATTGACCAACAAACCTCAAAAAGGTCAATTTGCACAAACAAAAACAACTCCTAAACGTTTTGTGAAGGAAATTAGAGGTATGGAAGGCTACGAATTAGGTAGCGAAGTTAAAGCTGGCATTTTTGCCGCTGGTGAATTAGTAGATGTGAGCGGAACTTCAAAAGGTAAAGGTTTCGCTGGTACTATTAAGAGATACAACCAACACATTGGTCCTAAATCACACGGTGGTGGTGGTGGTTCACAACCTATCCGTCAAACTGGTTCTCTTGGTGACATTTCAGGTAACCGTGTTTTCAAAGGTATGACAATGCCTGGACGTCTTGGTGGCGTGAAAACAACAGTACAAAACCTTGAAATTGTGAAGGTTGACGAAAAGAACAACTACATTTTAATTAAAGGTTCAATTCCTGGTGCTAACAAGTCATATGTTGTGATTGAAGAAGCTGTGAAAGGCTTGCCAAGCAAACAACCTATTAAACTTGTTGACATTGAAGAAGTACTTAAAATGAACGAATTGGTTGAAAAAGCGAAAAAATACAACATTGAAGTTCATGTTGGTATGCACTCAAGTGACCTTCAACCATTAATCGAAAAAGCTGAAGCTGAAGAAGCTGCAAGCAAAGCTGAAGTTAAGGAAGGAGATAAATAATGGCTGCTGAAAAGAAAACTGCTAAAACTGCTGTTAAAAAAGAAAAAGTTGTTAAAGCACCTTCTCTTGAAAAGTACTATATCGCTGAAAAATTCGATAAAGAACGTAATATCTCATTTAACTTCAAAAAAGCAAACCAAAAAACTCCAGAAAACTTCAAAACATTCATCGCAGCAGTTGAACATTACATCGCAATTGGTGAAAAATCTGAATTACCAACTCGTGTATGATTCCACAGAGACGGTGCGTACCGTGGTTCTGTAAGTGTTGACAAAGCAAGAATTATTGTTAAAGAAGTTCGAACCAGCAAAGTTGAAGACACTAAGGCAATTGAATTTATTGAAACTAAAAACTTAGTTGAAAAACCAGTTCCAAAACCAGTTAAGAAAGAAGAACCTAAACCAGAACCAGCAGTTGAAGAACCTGTGGTGGAAGTAAAACCAGCTCCAGCTCCTAAACCTGCACCAAAACCAAAAGCAGAAAAAGTGCTTGACTTTAACAAGGAAACTGTTTTAAACTTCCCAACTGACCAATTACCAGAAGAATTATTTGGTGTTACAAGAGATTACTCACAAGCAATTTTTGACACCATTCTTTCAGAAAGAGCAGCAAGAAGACAAGGTACACACGATGTTAAATCACGTGCTGAAGTTCGTGGTGGTGGTAAAAAACCTTGAAAACAAAAAGGAACAGGACGTGCTCGTGCGGGTTCAACTCGTTCACCAATTTGAGTAGGTGGTGGTCGTGCATTTGGCCCAACTCCAGCTCGTAACTACACCCTCAAAGTTAACCGTAAGGTGAAACGTGCTGCCTTTGCAGCGGCTTTAAGTGCTTTGGCACGTCAAAAAGCAGTTGCTGTTGACGAATTTGTACTTAACGCGCCAAAAACTCGTGAAGCAGTTGCTAAACTTGCTAGTTTAGAAGTAAATCAACTTAAACACATCTTACTTGTGACAACTAATCCTGAAGTGTTTCAAGCAGTTGCTAACTTACAAAATGTGCGTGCGTTGTTACCACAATTTGTTCAAGTTGAAGACGTAGTATGAGCAGATGTGTTAATTATTTCAAAAGAAGGCATTGAAGTATTTAAAGAAAGGGGACAAAGATAATGCAATTAACTCAAATTATCAGAAGACCAATTCTTACCGAAAAAACCAATAACATTCAAGGGAACAATGTTTACACTTTTGAAGTTGATTGAGCTGCCAACAAGTTTCAAATCAAACAAGCTGTTGAATTCATTTTTAACGTGAAAGTAGCAGCTATTCGTACTTTAAAGATGGACAAGAAAGCCAAAAGACTTGGTCGTTTCAATGGTTTTCTTAACCGTTACAAAAAAGCTTACGTTACGCTTAAAGAAGGGTTTGTAATTAACTACTACCCAGAAGAAGCAGCTGCCAAAGAAGCTGAACAAGCTAAAGCAGCCCAAAAAGCACAAGCTAAAGCTGCTGAAAAAGAAGCAGCACAAGCCAAAGAAGCTGCCTTAGCAGAAAAACTTGCGGCTAAAAAAGCAAAACAAGACGCCCAAGATACACCTGCTAAAGACAAAGCAAATTAATAGAGGAATTTAGACTTGCTTAAAAGAAAAAATCCTCGTCTATTTTTAAGCAAAGGAGAAAGACATAAATGGCTATTAAGCATTACAACCCAGTCACTAACGGTCGCCGTAACATGTCTACTCTCGACTATAACGCTAACTTAAGCGGACACAAGCCTGAAAAGTCGTTGCTTGTAATCTTAAAGAAAAACGCTGGTCGTAACAACCAAGGTAAGATTACAGTACGTCACCAAGGTGGTCGAGTAAAGAGATTTTACAGACTAATTGACTTCAAACGTAATAAAGACAACATTCCAGCCACAGTTAAGTCAATCGAATATGACCCAAACCGTTCAGCGAATATTTGTCTATTAGCCTACGCTGATGGTGAAAAGAGATACATTCTTGCACCAAGTGGCATTAAGGTAGGCCAACAAGTGATCTCAGGACCACAAGCCGACATTTTAGTTGGTAACTCATTACCACTAGCTAACATTCCGGAAGGTACTTTCGTACACAACATCGAAATGCAACCTGGTGCTGGTGGTCAAATTGCGCGTTCAGCAGGAACTAGCGCACAAATTTTAGGTAAAGACGAAGACGGAAAATACGTTGTGTTACGTCTTAAGTCTGGCGAAATGCGTAGAATTTTGGCTCGTTGCCGTGCCACCATTGGTGTAGTTGGCAACGAAGACCACTCACTTGTGAATTTAGGTAAAGCTGGTCGTAACCGTAAACTTGGTGTCCGTCCAACTGTCCGTGGTTCTGTTATGAACCCTGTGGACCACCCACATGGTGGTGGTGAAGGTAAGCAACCAGTTGGTCGTAAAGCGCCACTTACCCCTTGAGGTAAGAAAGCGCTTGGTGTGAAAACAAGAAAAACTAAGAAGGCTTCTAACAAATTGATTATTAGAAGAAGAAAGGATAGTAAATAATGGCTCGTTCATTGAAAAAAGGACTTTTTGCTGACGACCACTTGCTTAAAAAAGTGCAAGCAATCGAAGAAGGCAAAGCTCCTAAAAAACCAATTAAAACTTGATCAAGACGTTCAACCATCTTTCCTTCTTTTGTTGGCTTAACCTTCCAAGTGCACAATGGTCACAAGTTCTTAGATGTTTATGTTACTGATGATATGGTAGGACACAAGCTAGGCGAGTTTGCACCAACCCGTACTTTCTCAGGTCACGGTGCTGACAAAGGTAAAAAGTAAGTTTAGGTTAGTCTGAGTGACTCACTTGCCAACAGGCAAGCAACACCACTTAACACTTTGTTTGTTTCTCCCGGTCTCCCAACTTACCACACCCACCTGTGGTCAAGTGACCAGATAACAATCACAGTGCTCCTAGTTGCCCCTGCTTGGACTCGACTTACACTTTCAACTTTTCAATTACATTGTTAAAGGAAATTTCAAATGGATAATAGAAACAGTGCCACAGCTAGTGTCAAAATGCAAAGACTAAGCCCACGCAAAGCACGTTTAGTAGCTGACTTGTTTAGATACAAGCATGTACGTGAAGCATTAGGAATTTTGCACAACACCAACAAGAAAGCTTCTGCTTTCTTCATCAAACTACTTAACTCAGCCATTGCCAACGCAACCAACAACCACAACCTTGATGCCACCAAACTTTACGTGGCACAAGTACTTGTCAACGAAGGACCAACACTCAAACGTTTTCAACCAAGATCACAAGGTCGTGCTTACTCAATTTTCAAACGTACAAGTCACTTATCAATTACAGTAGAGGAAAGAAATTAGGTGCATTATGGGACAAAAAGTTAATCCAAATGGTTTTAGATACGGTATCACCAAGTCACACAACACAGTGTGATTCGCTGAAAAGCAAAACTATGGAACTTATTTAGTTCAAGATGCCAACATTTACAAATTCTTCGATAAGTTAGTACGTAAATATCAAATCGGACAAGTGGAAATTCACCGGAGCGCACACAACAAAGTACGTGTGATTCTACACTCAGCCTTACCTGCTAAAATCTTAGGCGAAAATGGTTCAAACATTAAAGCCTTAACCTTAAGCTTACACAAATACCTTGCCGACCGTAAGCTTAACTTGCGCTTAGATTTGCAAACCTTAAAAGACCCAGCACTTAATGCTCGTTTAGCTGCCGAAGCAATCGCGCAACGTCTTGAAAATCGTGAAAGCTTTAGAATTGCTCAAAAAACAGTCATTAACGATGCACTTCGTGCCGGTGCGAAAGGTATTAAAACCGCTGTGTCAGGCCGTCTTAACGGTGTTGATATGGCGCGTACCGAAGGTTATTCACGTGGTGAAATGAAGTTACACACCTTACGTCAAGATGTTGACTTCGCCCGTGCGACCGCACGTACCACTTATGGTGCCATCGGTGTGAAAGTGTGAATTTCGAAAGGTGAAGTGGAAGGAGAACAAGCCTAATGTTACAACCAAAGAGAACGAAGTATCGTAAGCCTTTCCTTGTAAACCCTCTTAAGCGTAAAGCACACAAAGGTAACAAGGTATCATTTGGTGAATTTGGTTTACAAGCAACTTCAGCTTCGCTCATTACTTCACGTCAAATCGAGGCAGCTCGGATCGCCATTACTCGTAGAATGGGTCGTGAAGGACAAGTTATTATTCGTATCTTCCCACACTTTCAAAAAACTTCGAAACCTATTGGTGTACGTATGGGTAGCGGTAAAGGTGCACCAGAAAAATGATACGCTTCAGTACGTGAAAACACAATGATGTTTGAAGTCTCAGGCGTGAAAAAAGACATTGCCCGTGACGCGCTTAGATTAGGCGGTCACAAGCTACCTGTAACCTGAAAAATTGTTGCCAAAGCACAGCAAGAGTGCAATTGTGGTGTGAGCAATTGTCACCTCAAAGCTGCTCGTGCTAATGAAGGAGGTCAAAACTAATGCTTTTCAAAGATATTAAAGACAAGAGTCTTGACGAACTTCACAAGTTAGTAAATGATTTAAGAGCCGAATTGTGAACCTTAAGGTTTAAAAACCACACTTCAACCCTTGACCAAACTCACAAAATCAAACTTGTCCGTCGTGACATTGCCCGTTTACTTACTGCCATCAAACAAAAATCACTTGAGCAAGGAGCTAAATAATGGAAAGAACAACCAAGACTCGTAAAACTCTACAAGGTCGTGTGATCAAAGTTAGAGGTGACAAGACCATTTACGTGCAAGTGGAAACCTACCGTTCACACCGTTTGTACTCAAAACGTTACCGTGTGACCAAGAATTTCGCTGTGCATGACGAACACAACCAAGCTCAAGTTAATGATTTTGTGGCAATTATGGAAACGCGTCCATTGTCAAAAACCAAACATTTCCGTTTACTTGAAGTTAAACACCACGCTTCAGAAAGTGAGCAATATTTATGGTTATAGAACTTTCGAGATTAAATGTTGCTGATAACTCAGGTGCCAAAGAAGTTGGTCTCATCCGTGTCCTTGGGGGCAGCCGGAAGAAAACTGCTAACATTGGCGATGTGATTATTTGTTCAGTGAAAAAAGCTTTACCAAACGGACTTGTTAAGGAAGGCCAAGTAGTCAAAGCGGTCGTAGTAAGATCGCGTTATGGCCTTAAACGTGACAATGGTTCACACATCAAGTTTGATGATAATGCTGTTGTGCTTATCAAGGAAGACTCAACCCCACGTGGTACCCGTGTGTTTGGCCCAGTGGCGCGTGAGTTACGTGACCGTGGTTATCTTAAAATCGTTTCGTTAGCACCTGAAGTGCTTTAAAATTCCCCATCTCCCCAGTGTCAAAAGTTAACCTGACCCACTAAACCAGCATATTTAAGCAAAACTTAAACCTGCTTGCAAGTGGCTAACTAATTAACTTAGACCTTCGACAACACTTAGTGCCCTAACCAAATCACAGTCTTAGTTGCCTGCCAAACAAACTCAACCCACCTTGAGTGAGCGTGCGATTGTGTGACTATTGCCTGCTAGTTTGAAACCTACACTTTGTGCACTTGTTATGACTTTTACCCTGTAACAAACTAATTAATAACACTTTCATAACACTGCTGGGTCTGCCGATCAGCCCAACACCAACAATATTTGTTCTTTGACAACTCCATCCATCTACTCTCCAAGCGTGAATGCGAACCATCCTTTTGTGTTTCCTTATCCCTTCTTGTTATTTACACTTAACAAAAAACATTTTTTGTTCTTCTTTCACCTAATTCAAGTTTCCCCTGCAATCACAGGGGCGAACGAGCGGGAAACTTGCCTTTGCTTCCTAGTTGCACTTAGACTTGCATCATTAAGCTGCTTGCGCTGGTAGTTTTAATTCCCACAACCGCAAGTGCGGTTGGTGCCACTACCACCACAGGTTAGGAGCAGAGTTAATTAATAATTTTGGTCAGTCGTCATGGTTCCTTTCTGACATTCTGTGTAGTAACACTAATTTATGGTGGTCTTAGTCTTTGAATACACAGGTAAGCTCATGCCTAGTGTTGACTAAGATCGCTCTCATTCAAACTTGCTTATCCAACCACGCTTAAGGCGTTGCTAACTTAACGTGTGGTTAGTTGAACTCGGGTTGTTTTTCTTAGCTTGCTCAACATCAAGTTGATTGTATGTGCGTATTTTCTGTAGTTCAACTTCACCTTGGAGAACATTAGATTTTCCTCAATTAGTGTCAATTTAGTTTCAGTTGCCTAATTTCATTTGAGCACTAAACTTGTGACCTTTGGTACTAGTTGCTAATGTCAATTTGATACGTGAAATCTTTCATTGTCAAAGGTGTAGGTAGATGGTTAGTGAGGAGCAAGTAATGTTGGTGTTGGGTTGAGTTCGACCAAAAGTTAGTGTTATGGTAGTGTGATGGGTAAAAGACAAACAAACAAAGTTGTGGCTAGGTGCCTAAGTTGTGTTGCTATGTATTAATTATTAAAGGAGCAAGATGAAATTTAAAAAGAACGATGAAGTAGTCATTATTGCTGGCGACCACAGAGATAGAGTCGGCATTATTGACAGAATCGACCACAAGCACAACCGTGTCTACATTAAAGACATTAACAAAGTAACTAAACACATTAAACCAAGTAACGGTCAAGACGGTAGAATTACCCAAGTTGAAGCTCCAATTCACGTTTCAAATATTGGTCTCTTAATCAAAAAAGCAACCAAAACTTCGCCAGCTGTGTATTCAAAAATCGGTTACGAATTCAAAGGTGAGAAAAAAGTGAGAATTAGTCGTAAAGACAAGAAGGAACTTAAATAATTATGACAACTTTAAAACAACACTATACACGTAAAGTTGTACCTGCTTTGCGAGAAAAATTCCAATACAAGTCAGTAATGCAGGTACCTCGCCTTGAAAAAATCGTGTTAAATATGACTGCTGGTCGTGAAGTTACTAACTCAAAGGCAATTGAAGAAGTGTTGAATGAACTCACCCAAATTTCAGCACAAATTCCTTACAAAACTAGAGCAAGAAAATCAAACGCGTCATGAAAATTACGTGAAGGTATGCCTATGGGTGGTAAAGTTACCCTTAGACGTGACCGTATGTGAGATTTCCTTGCAAAATTAATCAATGTTGCTATGCCAAGAATTCGTGACTTTAGAGGTGCCAACCCTAAAGCTTTCGATGGTCGTGGTAACTACTCATTAGGTATTAAAGAGGAAATTATTTTCCCAGAAATCGAATTTGACAAACTTCGTAAGATTAAAGGTTTAGACGTGCAACTTATCACCACAGCTCGAACTGACGCTGAAGCTAAAGCGTTACTTGAACTTATTGGTGTGCCATTTGCAAAAGGAGAGAAATAGGTATGGCCAAATCATCACTCAAAGCGAAAGCTAAGAAGCACCCTAAGTTTTCAACCCGTGCTTATACTCGTTGTGAACTTTGTGGTCGTCCACATGCAGTTTTAAGAAAATACAAAGTTTGCCGTATTTGCTTCCGTAACTTAGCCCACGAAGGTAAGATTCCTGGTATGAAGAAAGCGAGTTGATAATTATGTTTATTACTGACCCAATTTCAGATATGATAGTGCGGATCAAAAACGCCAACCAACGTAAATTTAAAACTGTAACTATTCCTTTTTCAAACAAAAAAGCCGCTATCCTTGATATCTTAGTAAACGAAGGTTTTGTAACTACTTACACTGTTAAAGGTGAAGGCAAAACAAAAGCATTTGAAGTTGTCCTTAAGTACAAAGGCAACCAACGGGCAATTATTGACTTTAAGCGTGTGTCAAAACCTGGTTTGCGTATTTACGCCAGTGTGGAAGAATTACCAACTGTGTTATCAGGTTATGGTTGTGCAATTATCTCAACTTCAAAAGGTGTCATGACTGCTAAAGAAGCTAAGAAGGAAAATGTAGGTGGCGAAGTGCTTGCCTACATTTGATAGGAGGTTAAAACTATGTCTCGTGTTGGAAATCGTGTTTTAACCGTACCAGCGGGCGTGGAAGTAACCATCAACGGTACCACCGTGAGTGTCAAAGGCCCACTTGGTACCCTTAGTCGTGACTTTAGCCCACTTATTAGCATTCACCTTAACAACGGTACAGTAACTACTACTCGTGCCAACGAAGAAAAGCACACCAAACAACTCCACGGTACCACCAACGCCCTCCTTGGTAACATGCTTGTGGGCGTGTCAAAAGGTTTTGTGAAAGAATTAGTAATTAAAGGGGTTGGTTACAAAGCCACCCTCAAAGGCGATGTGCTTGAAATCGCCGCTGGTTACAGCCACCTTGTGAACTTACCAATTCCAAGCGATGTCAAAGTTACAGTGGCTAAACCTACCGAAGTAACCCTTAACTCAATCAACAAAAAAAGTGTTGGTCAATTTGCAGCGTTAGTGAGAAAAGTGAGAAAACCAAACCCTTACTCAGGGAAAGGAATTGCCTACAAAGACGAAGTGATTCGTCGTAAAGAAGGAAAAACTGCTGCTAAATAATGTTAGTTTGTCCCCTTTGTTAGTTTGCATCTTAACACCAAAAACCCTAGCACATAGCGTTCTTGGTCGCAGCAAACAACAGGTACAAGCACACATTTAGAAAGGTATAAACTATGGCTCAATTATCAAGAAACCAAGCACGCAAAGTAAAACACTTACGTGAAAGACAAACCATTCGTGGCACAGCCACTAAACCTAGATTGGCAGTTTTCAAATCTCACCAAAACTTCTACGCGCAATTAATTGACGATGTGGCTGGTCACACACTTGCCGCTGTGTCAACACTTGAAAAGGGTAAATACCACGGCAATATCGCTAGCGCTGCTGCTGCTGGCGAAAAGATGGCCGCACTAATTACTAAACTTAACATCACCGAACTTGTCTTTGACCGTGGTGGTTACATTTACCATGGTAAAGTCAAAGCATTTGCAGAAGCAGTCAGAGCACACGCTAAAGGAGTAAAATTCTAATGGCAGAAGTACAAAAGAACCAAAACTTAGAACAATCAACAACATCAGCAGCTCCGAAAGCCGCAGCAACTCGTGAAGTAGTTGGCAAACCACAAGCACCACGCGGCGAACGTCCAAGGAGAACTCCTGGCGAAGCTGGTAGTGCACCACGTCGTTTCAACGGCGCACCACGTCCTCACGGTGAAGCTGGTGACAAACGTACACCAGGCGAAAAACCTTTCCGCAGCTTCCGTCGTGATGGCGAAGGCAGACGTGACAAGAGTAAACGTGGTCCACGTGAACGTCACCAAGACAATGACTTTAGCGAAAAAGTAGTACACATTAGTCGTGTTACTAAAGTAGTTAAAGGTGGTCGTAGATTTAGCTTCTCAGCATTTGTGGTAGTTGGTAACAAGAAAGGCCAAGTTGGTTTTGGCCACGGTAAAGCAAATGAAGTGCCTGACTCAATCAAAAAAGCTGTGAAAGATGCTAAAAACAACCTTGTGACTGTGCCAATTCACAAAGGTATCACTGTACCTCACATCACTCAAGCTAAATTCCTAGCCTCAAAAGTAATGTTAAAACCTGCACCTAAAGGTAAGGGAATCGTAGCCTCAAACACAGTTCGTGCTGTGGTTGAACTTGCTGGTTACACTGACATTTACACCAAAACCTACGGTTCACGTTCAAAAGCTAACATTGTGCGTGCAACTTTAAAAGCCTTAAGTGCTTTACGTACACCTGACCAAATTGCTTTCATTAGAGATAAAAAAGTTGAAGACTTACTTTAGTAATAGTTACCCAATTACGCTATGCGCAAGCGTAATTGGTGACAACAAGTTCACTAAACGTAGTCAAAAGATTCAACTTCATCATCATAAAGGAGATTACTATGAGTGTTAAATTACACACACTTAAGTTCGCCACTGGCTCACGTCCTGACAAACACCGTGTTGGTCGTGGACATGCTGCTGGTAAAGGTAAGCAAGCTGGTAAAGGTCAATCAGGTCAAAACAAACGTCACGGACACCGTCCAGGCTTTGAAGGTGGACAAACACCTTGATTCCGTAGAATTGGTAAAAGAGGTTTCAACAATGTTAACCACGTTGAATACCAAATTGTGAATTTAGCTGACTTAGAAAGAGTTTTTGCTGACAATACAACTGTTGATTTAGAAGCACTTTTTGCTGCAAATTTACTCAAACGTACCTTACCAGTGAAATTATTGGCTAAGGGCAAACTTACCAAAAAATTCAATGTTGTGCTTCACGATGCTTCAGAAAGTGCAGTCAAAGCTTTAGAAGCTAACGGCGGTTCATTCCAACCACTTGGTTTAACTGCTGACAATGCTGCTGCCTAAGTAACTTTTACTTAACCAAATTCAAATTATTTCGCAAATTTAATTACTCTGCAATAACCTAAATTATGTGTGTTGACGCCACAGTGCTCACCACACTAAACCTAATTAAAAAATACTTGCTTTGCTGAGCAAGTTTTTTTTATTTTATCTTTAGTCCTAAAACATAAGCCTATTAGTCAAATTAATTTTTCAAACTAGCACTTCTCAAAACATTTTGTACTGCTAAACACCAAACAAAAACCACAAATTGTTTTGTGGTTTCTTGTCAAAATTACAATTTAGTTTTATCAACTTTACGTGTGAAATCTTGGTTAGTAGTGTCACTATACTCGGCGAGCACTTTGGCTAAATTTTTCCGGTCACGAACACCTAGTTTTGGCATCACAACTTTAAAAAAGACTCTAAAACAACTAAAACTGCCAAGTTGTCCTTTTTTAAAGACTACGCTGTCTTGATCCATAATGTTTGAAGTAAGTTGATAAGTTTCCTCACCATAAGGGGCAGGAATTGTGATGGTTCTTTCGTTTAAAATATCTAAGAAAGTTACTGGCACTTCCAGTACAACTTCTCTGTTCATCACTTTAAAATAAGGGTGTTCGTCAATTTCAATTTTTAAAACTAAAGCACCAACTGCGCCACCGTTGATACCGCGTTCACCATATCCAGGGAAAGTGATGGTATAACCATCAGCTGTACCTTTTGGAATGGTGAAAGTAACTGTTTTACGTTTTTTGATGTAAATGTTGCCATTACATTCATGACAAGGTTCGCCATAAATTTTTCCTGCACCATGACAGTCCGAACAAGTAGTTGAGTAAACCATCATTCCCATACGTTTACCCACTTTACCAGTACCTTTACAGGTTGAACAAGTTTTAATGTCTTGTGGTCTTTGCGCACCTGTTGCATCACAATTTTGACAAAGCTCGTATTTTGGTCATTCAACTTTCTTTTCAACTCCGTTTATTGCTTCAATAATCGAAATTTTTAAGATGCCAAGGATGTCTTTACCTTTTCTCTTGCGGCCTGGTTCGCGAGTGGCTGTACCTGTAAAATCAAAGCCACCAAAATCTCCAAAAATATCACCAAAATTACTAAAGAAATCACCAAACCCACCAAAGTGCTGTGAAAAGTTAGCTCCGCCAAAACCTTGTGGTCCTTCCGCCGACCCAAAACGGTCATAATTTTCACGTTTTTCTTTATTACTTAAAACTTCATAGGCTTCGTTTAATTCTCTCATTTTTTGATCGCTTGTACCATCCTTCAAACGATCTGGGTGATATTGCATAGCTAATTTACGATATGCACTTTTAATTTCTTTCTCTGTTGCGTTCTTACTTACACCTAAGATTTCATAATAATTTTTATTAGACATAGAAGATATTTTAGCACATATGTATTTTTTTGCTAACTTTAAAATCAGGTTTTTTACTTAATATTTTTTCAAACTTAGTTTTAGCCGATATCTCTATAGCATAGCCAAAAAAGTCAAATTATTTAAAAAGAATTAACTTTAAAAATAAAAACTTTTTAGCGGAAAATTTGAGTTTACTTTAGACTTTTTGTTAAAATTTTTCTATGCCAAAATTACCATCAATATTAACCGGCAAAACTAGAAGTAATTCGGATTTAGAATTAACTTTAGTGACAATTGCCGACGCGAAGAAATATAAAATTCTCGGCCGCGAAGAAATAGAAAATTTAACTAATGAACAAAGAGACATTCTTTTAGATGCAGCTAAAAATGATTTAGACACCGACAAGAAATCTTTTTTATCAAAGCAAATGAAAATTTATTTTTCAACACTCTCAATTTTCTTTATTTCGCTTGGAATAATCGCTATTGGTGTGCTTTTGTGTCTTGGGGTTTTTATCTGAAAATAATTTGAATAAAACTAACGAACCGTACAAGCGTTCATTTTTTTTATTTACTGCTGTCAGATAGGCTCAACTAAGCTTTGCAAGGCTTTGTAATATAATACTTTTATGGAAATCGATGAGAGTTTACTAGAAAAAATTAACATTAATTTTAACTTCGAATATTTAGATGAAAATTTTACTTTTGAAACAGAATTTGAAGCTATAGTTGCCAATTTAATGCAAGAATTTGACATCAAAAAGGTAGTGGAAGTGGACGTTTCCTTTGTGGATGAAGAAACTATTCAAACATACAATCGCACCTATCGCGGAAAAGACAAACCCACAGATATTTTGTCTTTTGATTTTGGTAAAGATGAATTTTATGAAAAATTACCTTACTTACCACTTGGGGAATTGATTTTATGTCCGCCAATTATTCAAAAGCAAGCCGCAGAATTTAATCATTCGCTAAAACGAGAATATTGTTATTTATTTGCTCACGGTTTAATTCACTTGATGGGCTATGACCACGAACTCGAAGTTGAAAGACAACAAATGAATGCTCTAGTAGACAAAATCTTTTTACCGTTAAAAATCACAAGGGAGTAAGATGATTAAAAAGTTACAAGAATTATTACAATATTCGTATTCGCCTTGGAGTCACTTTAAAGTTGCAGCTGTAGCCGTTGATGCTGCTGGAAAAGAATTTTATGGCGTGAATGTGGAGAACGCTGCTTTTCCATCTGGCTTATGTGCAGAACGTTCAGCACTCTTTGGTTCAGTAGCATACGGTGGTAAGGTTGGTTCGTTTAAAGAATTACATATTATGGCTTCAACAGATGCTATCACATCTCCGTGTGCTGGCTGTCGTCAAGTAATTACTGAATTTATGCCAGACAACGCCAAAATTATTCTTTATAACCAAAGCGGTTCGCTAATTCGTGAGTTCACTGTAGAACAACTAGTGCCGCTGCCAATTCGTGCGGAGCAAATTAAATAATGAAAATCGCAATGGTTACTGTGCTTGGTAGACCTAATGTTGGTAAGTCTACTTTAATGAATAAAATTCTTAATTATGATGTGTCAATTGTCTCGAATGTGCCACAAACTACCAGAGATCAAATTACTGGAATTTATAACGAAGAAGACTATCAGATAGTGTTTATCGACACACCAGGAATTCACAAACCATTAAATTTGTTAGGTGAAATTCTTAATAAAAACGCTTACGATTCACTTGAAGAAATCGATTGTGTGTTGTTTTTAACACCCCTAAATGAAGACCTTGGAGCAGGTGATTTAGCAATTCTGGAAAAACTTAAAGTCGTACAAAACAAAATTGCAGTAATTACTAAAGTTGATTTAGCCAAAACCCCTGATGAAATAAGTACAAAACTTGCACAATTACAACAAACAGGTTTTAATTTCACAAAAATTATTCCTTTTTCAAACAAAAAACAAGAGTTTGCTGACGACCTAATTAAAGTGTTGAAAGAATTCACATATGAAGGTCAACCTTTATATGATCCAGAATACATTACGGATAAATCAATGCGTTTTTTAGCAAAAGAAATTATTCGTGAAGCAGCTTTTAACTATTTAAAAGAAGAATTACCACACTCGATTGCAATTGAAGTCGAGGATTTTATCGAAGATGATGAGTTAACTCAAATTAATGCCATTATTTATGTGAAAAAAGATTCTCAAAAGGGAATGGTGATCGGTAAAGAGGGTCAAATGATCAAAAAAATTGGAATGATGGCTCGTAGAAAATTAATGGCTTTATTTAGTGTCAAAGTTGAACTCAATTTGAAAGTTAAAGTAGCAAAAAAATGGACGCAAGATGTTAAATTGCTAAAAAAATTTGGTTATTAGAAAGGTAAAAATGAATAGAAAAATTTTAGACAAATTATTCGCCGAAAAAAAAGTAGATGCTTTAGTTTCAATGGTGCCACAAACTAGACTTTGATATGCAAAAGTGCAAACTACAGATGGTTATTTAGTAGTAGAAAAAGACAAAGCTTACTTATTTGTAGATGGTAGATACATTGAATATGCTCGTAGTAAAGCTAAAAATGTAGAAATCATTTTACTCAAAGGTACCAAAACATTGCAAGAGTTCTTTGACCAAAAACGCTATAACACAGTGGCATTTGAAAAAGATTACTTAACCTATGGTGACTTTAAACGTCTTGAAGCCTTGATTAAGCCTTCACACGTAGAATGAATTTCGGGGCAACACTTAAGAATTGTTAAGTCAAAAGAAGAAATTGAAATTATGCAAAAAAGTATTGATATTTCACTTAAGGCTTATGATGAATTACTGCAATGAGTAAAACCTGGAATGACTGAAAAGGAAGTTGCAGCTAAACTCAACTATCTTTTAAAAATCAACGGCGCAGACAAAGAATCTTTTGATGAAATCATTGCGACAGGTAAATATTCAGCTGAACCACACCACCACCCAACAGATGCTGTCTTAAAAGAAGGTGACTTGCTTAAAGTGGACTTTGGTGCTTTATATAAAGGTTATAGCGCTGATATCACCAGAACCATTGTTTTAGGCGGTAAAGCTTCAAACCCAGAAGCAGCAAAAATTCTCCAAATTGTTAAGGAAGCAGCAAAAGCTGGACGCGACGCGGTTAGACCAGGCATTAAAGCTAGTGAAATTGATGCTATTTGTCGAAAATACATCACTGATGCTGGTTATGGTCAATATTTTGTTCACGCTACTGGTCATGGTTTAGGTATCGATGTGCATGAAGAACCTTACGTAAGTTCTTTATCAGATGCAATTTTAGAACCTGGTCACATTATCACAGTTGAACCTGGAATTTATATTGAAGGACTTGGTGGCGCGCGTAATGAAGACGATGTACTTGTAACCGAAACTGGTCGCTATGTGTTTTCACAACCTGACGAAAGATCTTAGTTTATAGAGCTATTTAAAAAACGTTCACAATTTTGCGAACGTTTTTTATTTTTTAATCTTCTCTTCTTTAAAACCATGATAACTGTCAAAACTTAGCATATATAGCGCAACAAGTTTTATTTCATCATCGTCGATTCCAACAAATAACTCGTCAGAAACTGTATCTTTGCCTTTTGAAAATAATTTTGTTTCATTTAAAACCTTATTTATTATCTTAGGCAAAACCATACACAATTGATAAAACGCGTCATATTGACCTGTTATTATTTCGTAAAATTTATCAACACTCACACGTCTGATTCTATTATTCTTAAGTTCAATGTCTTCAATTTTTGTTTCTCAAATCACGTTTTGAGATTTTTTCGCCACTATTTCAACCAAAAAACAAAAAGTATTCTTATCTTCCAATAAAAGTTGATTTTGCATTTTCAAATACGTTCTTGATGCAGAACTATAGTTCATTGTATTGTGTTTGTTCTTTAACTCTACATAAACTTTTTCAATTCAAAACTCATCATCTACTTTAATTTTGGTTTCAGGCTTATAAATAACGTCTCAACCGTGTCCGGGTACAGAACAATTTTTTATATATTTAAATATGTTCTGGTGAAAATAACCAATTTCATTATTATTAGACTTATCTTTTTGTCTGAATATTTCGTTTTCAATTAATTCGTCTCAAGAATAACCGTAAACTTGTTTGTCAAAAATTAATTTAATGGGATCAATAACATTCTTTTTAAAAAGTTTAAGATCAAATGGTTTTATTTTTTCTCCGTACTTTTCAATTGTTGTCCTCACAACACTTGTGAGATCTGCTTCACTGATGAAATTTAATTTTCACATAATTTGTCTAAGCTTTCTTTAATTTTTTCGCCGATAGCTTTTGCTAAATTAACTGGTACTGCATTGCCTATTTGTTTATATTTTTCTGATAAACCACCTTCAAATTGTCAGTCGTCAGGAAAAGTTTGGCATCTTGCCGATTCTCTAATTGTCAAAGGCCTAGTTTCTGCAGGGTGACATCTTTCTGTTTGTTTTTGTGAAGGAGACGTCAAAATTGTCAATGCTGGTTCGGAATAACTTAATCTTCTTAAGATACCAGTTTTACCTCCACCTGTTTCTCAGGTTTTTTTCATATAAGATCTTGCTATTTTCTCAGGTATATCTCGTCAATAACCACCTGGAGGTACTAACTCAAAAATTTTTTTCTTTTCAAGCGAATACTTCGCACCTTCACTTGCGGGACAATTCGGCAAAACATCTTTCAATGTTGGTTTATACAAATGAGGCTCGGGAAAATTAAAAGAGGTTTTATGAATTAAATCTTGTCTAATACCGACTAATATCAATCTTTCTCGTTTTTGTGGTACACCATAATTTCAAGCATTCAAAACTTTGTAACTTTCAGAAGTTATTGCATAGCCAGTTTTTTGGAGTCTTTCAATAATTTGTTTAAAAGTATGTCCTTTATTATGAGAAAGCAATCCCTTCACGTTTTCAAACAAAAACATTTTTGGTTTTAGTTTCTCTAAAAAAAGAGCGAAATCATTGAATAAAGTTCCTCTGGTATCATCTAAACCCAATTTTTTCCCCGCGTAAGAAAAAGATTGGCAGGGAGGACCACCAGATAACAAATCTAATTCACCTCTTTTTAAATCAAAAAGTTGTTCTAAATTTTTTTTAGAAACATTTTTAATGTCATCTTGTATTACATTTCAACTAGGACGATTTTTTCGTAAAGTTTGAGCAGCTCATTTGTCCATTTCGACTAACCCAATAGTTTCAAAACCAGCAAGTTCGATTCCTAGAGCAAGACCACCAGCTCCTGCAAACAATTCAATTACTTTGTATCTCTTTTCGTGATTCATATCAAGTTATTATAAACAAATTGTGCTTTCATTTTCTCTCTGAAATGATTAAGAAATAATTTACTTGAAGACATAAACGAATTTGCTGCATATCTACTTTTGCTTTAACTGAAAAAATAATTAGTGAATTTTCCATATAACATTACGTGGCAATCTTTGCGAACAAGTACTTTATGTGTTTGAAATGTTATAATTTGCGCAAATTTAAGGAGAAGAATGAATCGAGACAATGTGAGAATTTTTGGAATGCCTAATTCTCAAAATTTAGCTGAAAAAATTGCGGCAAAATTAGGCATTAAGTTGACACCTGTGGTTGAAACAATTTTCGCCGATGGTGAATGTATGTTGGTAAGTAGTGACACTGTGCGTGGTCGGGATGTTTACATTATTGCAAGTAACTCAAGACCAGTGAATGAAAACGTAATGAAACTATTACTTTTCATTGATTCACTAAAAAGAGGCAGCGCTAAATCAATAACTGTGGTATTAACTTACTATGGCTATGCGCGTCAAGATAGAATTATTGGTGGCCGTCAACCAATTGGTGCTAAGTTAGTCGCGGACTTAATGGAAAAAGCGGGCGCTACAAAAGTTGTAGCAGTTGACTTACACAACCCTGCTATTCAAGGCTTTTTCAACATTCCTATTGATGACTTAACAGGACAATATACCTTAGCAAAAGCAATTAGTCAAACAAACGAAAAGTTTACAGTGGTTTCACCTGACCATGGTGGTACTGTTAGAGCGAGAAGACTCGCTGAATTAATTGCGGAAACAATTAAAATTAGCATTATTGATAAACGTAGAGTTGGCACCAACCAAACTGAAGTAATGGGTTTAATTGGTGATGTGCAAGATCAAAATGCTGTGATTATTGACGATATTATCGATACTGGTGGTACCATCTTAAAAGCCGTTGATACTTTGAAAAACTTTGGCGCTAAGAAAATTTATGTCGCAGCAACCCACGGAATTTTTTCGCGCGGTTTTGAAGCCTTTGAAGCTAATCCAAATGTTGAAAAGGTCATTATTTCTGACTCAATTGATAATAGTGAATTGACTAAAAAATTTAAAAAGTTAGAAGTTGTCAGCCTAGATTATTTCTTAGCAGGTGTGCTTAAGCGTCACATTGATGCTGAACCAATTGCTGAGCTTTACAAAAAGTTCGAACGCGAAATTAGAAAAGTGAAGTAATGAATAAACCAAGCAAACTGCAAACTTACATTAACCTTGTTTATGCGAAAAACCAAGTGATGAACTTAACTGGTTTTGCCACTAAAGCAGAAATCGAGCAACAAGGCGTGAATGATTCATTAAGTGCTTTTGCTGGATTATTAGCACTTGTGCAAGCTAAAAATTGAAACAAAATCAAACTCCTTGACATAGGTGCTGGAGCGGGGTTTCCATCAATCCCGCTTTTAATTAACCACAGCGAACTCATTGAACTTACTGCTGTTGAGTCTTTAACCAAGAGGTGTGAATTTTTAAAAGAAGTTGCCACTCAGTGTGAACTAGACTTTATCATTATTAATGACCGTGTGGAAAACATCAAAAATCAAAACGCAACTTTTGACTTCATTACTGCTCGTGCCGTAGCAACCATTACCAAAATTTATTTAATGGCGCATCATTTGCTCAAAGAAGGTGGGTACTTTTATTTATTAAAAGGCGAACATTATCAAGCTGACTTAGCCGAATTTTTTAGTTTTTTCCCGGACGCACAAGCGCATACGAAGGTATTGACATACCAAAATTCACAAGGCGCCAATTCTCACATTATCTTAATTCAAAAAATGGAACCTTCACCGCGACATTGACCTTTGCGGTGAAAACAAATCTTAGATTTTGTCACGCAGAAAAAATAATATTTTTGGCACTTTTTACTATCTGTGCTAAAATTTGCTTATCGATTCTGATTAATTATTACCTTTTACATTTATAATTAGATTTATTTTATGAATTAGACATAATCATAAAGGAGCGAAATGTCACACCAATTTAAAAAAGATCAAGACAAAAAATATGTTTATAAACAAGTAACAATCGAAGGCAAAGACTGAACCGCAGCACTTGCTGAAGCTGAAAAGAAACTTTACAAAAATCTTAAAGTTAAAGGGTATCGTAGTGGAAAAGTGCCAAAAAATGTTGCTGACAAATACATCACTAGAGCTCAAGTACTTCACGAAGCTATGTCAGTAGCAATCAACAACTATTTCACTAAAGATGTAGAAACTAAGTTACAAGCAGAACTTCAAGCCTTTGAATCTGCAGCAGTTTATGCTCCAAGAATTGAAAAAGTCAACCCAACCGAAGAAAAATTTGAATTTGAACTTTCTTTCCCAATTGAAGTTAAAGTAGAAGATTTGATTTTAGATAAGGTAGATGCACAAGTTAACTTTGCACCAGTTACTGACGAAGAAGTAGAAAAAGTTATTAACGCTAAGTTGCAAAGACTTGCTTTGACAGTGCCACTTGCTAAAGACCAAACAACTAAACTTGGTGACACAGTAGTTATTGATTACTTTGGAACACTAAAAGAAACTGGCGAAGCTTTTGAAGGTGGCGAAGCTAAAGATGTACCCGTGACACTTGGTAACAAATCATTCATTGAAGGATTTGAAGAAGCCCTACTAGATAAAAAAGTTGGTTGAGAAGGTGATTTTGATGTTACTTTCCCAGAAAAATACCCATCAGCTACTGTTGCTGGCAAAAAAGCAAACTTTAAGGTAACTCTTAAGGAAGCGAAACGTCCAGAAGAAATAAAACTTACTGCAGAAAACTTACCATCACTTCACCTTGATAAGTACGCTAAAACTATCGACGAAGCTAAAGCAGTGATTAAAACTTTACTTGCTAGACAAAAACTTACCGGAGCGTTGATTGAATTCTTTAACGCCGTGAGTGAAGAAGTTAAAACTAAGAAAGCACAGTTACTTGACATTCACCCTGAAAGACTCAAGAAAGAAGCTGAACATAAGAAGAGTGAACTAAGAAACTTACTTAAACAACAAGGTCTTAAGTACAATGAATACCTTGAAATTCTTGGTCGTTCAGAAGATGAAATCAACGCAATGATTGCCGACGAAGTAAAACAAGAATATGCAACTAGATTCGCTTCTTTCGCAGTGGCAAGATCAGTGTATTCACCAGAAGATGACAAAAAATTCGAACTTAGCGAAGAAGAATTTAACGCAGCTGTTAAACTTAGAGCTCTTGAAGTTAATCTTCCAGGTTACGAATTCTTAAAACTTGTTACACAAAATCAAGATATTAAAAATCAATTTAGCGCCCAAGCTGCGGACGAAAAAATGTTTGTTGCTGTGGTTGGCAAGTACTACCCAGAAAAAGTTAAAGAATATAATGACTTAAAAGCCAAAGCTGAAACTGAAATTAACAAACTTGTTTCACTAGATGCTCCAGCTGAAGAAGCTAAAGAAGAAAAATCTAAAGAAGCAAAATCAGCAAAAACTAAATAATGTATTTAACCATTCGCAAGAATGGTTTTTTATTCGACATTTTTAACATTGGAAACGCTGAGTGATCAAAATTTTGCACCTAACCTTTATTTTCAATATATTTTTGGTGTTTTTCCTGCAAAAACACAAACAATGTAAAAATAGCTGACAATCAAGCAAGACTCAATTATTTAAGCAATTTGATCGGTGATCAAGCCAACTTAGAATTTAGTGCTGAATGAAAAGCTTTGGTTGACCAAGCGCTTAGTGACACAAATGAATAAAATTTCAAAAAAATAAGAGCAACTTTTAATTCAATTTCTCTGAAAAAAGTTTTTTAACTTTCGATATAAGTTTTTCACAATGGCTTAGTACATTGGTTTTAATATATAATATATCTAAAATTATAAGAGATTTAATTTCTTGTATCTAAAGAGGAGAAATATATGAAGTTTTTTAAAAAGAAATTATTGTTAGGACTTGCGCCAGTTGTTGGTATTTTACCAATTGCAACTGTTTCTTGTGGCGCTTCTGATATTCAAGTTACAAATATTAAGGTTGACAATGATTTAAAATTATCTGCTAACGAGAAATTAGCTGTTAAAAAAATTGCATTAATTTTGGATGAAGGAACAGTTAATGACAAGTCATTCAATCAATCAAGTTGAGAAGCACTTCAAAAATTTGCTACTGAAAATGAATTGCAATACGATAAAAAAGGTTTTGCGAACAACGCTGCTGTTGGTTATTATGCAATTGCCAACAAGAATTACCTTGACCAATACGATGCCGCAATTAATCAAGGCTATTCAGTTCTTTTATTGAATGGTTTCACACACGAAGAATATTTAAAAAAATGATTGGAAAACCAAACAAACATTGATAAATTAAAAGCAAGAAAGATTGTGTTTATTGCTCTTGATTTCACTCTTTCAGATAAAGTTCTTGATGAAGTAACACAAAAAGGAGCAAACGGATTCTTTATTTCACTTCAATACAAATCAAATGAAGGTGGTTTTATTGCTGGTTTAGCTGCTTCTGATATGTTCAAAGATGAAGCCGATGCACAAAATAGAACATTTACAACATTTGGTGGCTCAGATATTAACGCAGTAACAGACTTTAATGAAGGTTTTTACAAAGGTGTTTATTTTGGTAACCTTATTCGTGAAAATGCTAACAACAGACTAAAATCAGTAAATGATGGAGATAGTGTTTTATTAGACACAAACTTCGACGCGGCAAAAACTGACAAACAAACAAAAGTTCAAGGTGTAATTAAGAAAAACACTAAATTAATTTTACCTGTAGCAGGAAGTTGAACACAATATGTTACTAAAAATATGAAATCAAGTCAATACGTAATAGGTGTTGATGGTGACCAAGGAATTGCTGACACCGGAAAAACAGGTCAATATTTTACATCGATTACTAAAAACATTGGTCAATCTGTTTTTGAAGTAATTTCAGTTTTACAAAAAACAAATGAAGAACTTTTAAATAAATATGTTGGCGAGTTTAGATTAGGAACTAAGAACGTAAGATTGACAAAAGGTTTTGATGCCGATTGATCAGGAGTTGCTCCAACTCACCTTTCAAATGAGACACTTGCGAAAAAAGCACAAACAGCTCTCGATAACGCTACAAAAGCATTCAGACAACTTAAAAATAATCTTGCTCTTAGAAAGTTTATTGAAGTTGGTTATACAACGCTTAATGGCGATGGTACAGAAAACGACACCAAAATCGATGATAACGCTAAAAGAATTAATGCTTTATCAGACCTTTTAGAAAATCCTGAATCAATTCAATACAGCCAATACTGAAAAAATATTTATGACAATGCATTAAATGGTACTCCAGTAAATGCCGCACCAACAAATTCTGAAAAGCCTTCTAACTAATTATTTTAAAAAATGGAATTGCAATCATTATAAATCAAACTCAAAATGCAATAGAGTTTAGACATATAACAAAAGAATTTCCAGGTATTAAAGCTAACGATAACGTTAGCTTTAATGTTAAAAAAGGGACAATCCATGCTTTAATTGGCGAAAATGGAGCTGGAAAAAGTACTTTGATGAGTATTCTTTTTGGTTTATATGAACAAACTTCTGGCGAAATTTATGTTAACGGTAAAAAAGTCTTTTTTAAAAGTCCTAATGATGCTGCCGAATTTGGTATTGGAATGGTTCACCAACACTTTAAATTAGTTAAAGTTTATAACAATTTACAAAATGTTATATTAGGCGACGAACTGGGACAACATAATGTAATTGACTATAGTCTTGCCGCAAAAAAAATTGTTGCCTTACAAAACGAATACGATTTACATTTCGATTTGAACCAAATGACTTCTGATGCAACTGTTTCAACTCAACAAAAAGTTGAAATTATGAAGATGTTATTTCGTGATAACGATATTTTAATTTTCGACGAACCAACTGCAGTCTTAACTGATGAAGAAATTCAGGGTTTATTAAAATCTTTTGAAATTTTTAAATCTGTTGGTAAAACCATTATTTTTATCTCGCATAAATTAAACGAAATTGAACAAGTGGCTGATTATGCAACAGTTTTACGTTTAGGAAAATCTGTTGGCACTTTTAATGTTAAAGAAACTCCAATGTCAGAAATTGTTAAAGTTATGGTTGGAGAAAATATTGTTGAAACTAAAAACACAACTGATTGCGAAAGAAAAAATGTTGTTTTTGAATTAAAAAATATTTCAACAAAGAAAGAAACTAAAAACTTGCAAGATGTATCGTTCAAAGTACATGCAGGTGAAGTTTTTGCTATTGCTGGCGTTGAAGGTAATGGTCAAAGAGAAATTGAGCAAATTTCTTCAGGAATGATGTTTCCTTCGCAAGGTCAAATTTTACTTGCTAACGATAAAGGTGAATTAGAAGACATCACAAAATTAGGCGTTAAAGCTCGTTCTCAAAAGAATATTTCTTATATTCCTACTGATCGTCATGCACACGGCTTAGTGTTAGATTTCTCAATTAAAGAAAATTCCATCTTAAGAAGGCTTTGAGATTCAGAATTTCAAAAATTGACTTTCTTTAAGACAAAAAATATTGCTAAAAAAACTGAAACAATTATTGAAAAATATGATGTTCGTGGTAGCTTAGGTGGTCTTTCTCACGCTCGTTCATTATCTGGCGGTAACCAACAAAAATTTATTGTTGGACGTGAAATTGAAACACCGCACAAT
The DNA here is from genome assembly GCF_900660705.1 of Mycoplasmopsis columbinasalis. Classification (NCBI taxonomy): domain Bacteria; kingdom Bacillati; phylum Mycoplasmatota; order Mycoplasmoidales; family Metamycoplasmataceae; genus Mycoplasmopsis; species Mycoplasmopsis columbinasalis. The sequence goes on along the minus strand of NZ_LR215043.1, from coordinate 325,364 downwards.
TTTATTATTGTTATGCAACCCACACGTGGTTTAGATATTAAAGCAATTCAAAATATTCATAACCGAATTTTGAAAGAAAAAGCAAGTGGTAAAGGAATTTTATTAATCTCTTATGAACTTGATGAAGTTCTTGCGTTAGCTGACACAATTGCTGTTTTAAGCGAGGGCAGAATTGTTGCTGTTAAAGATGCAAAAAATATCACTCGCCAAGAAATTGGTAGTTATATGGCACACAAGAAAGGAGGTGATGAGTAATGGCTTCGTTTGCCAAAAAATTTGTCGAAAAATATAATGATTGAAGTCAAAAAGCAAGTGCTTTTATTCGCTTAGGTAGCACACGTAGTGGTTTTCGTAAAACAGCTTCCGTAATTTGAGCATTTCTATTTGGTTTAATTCTTAGTTTTTTATTCATATGAATGAACTCTGGTCAAGATCCTTTTTCTGTGATTGGCTCACTTGCTCAAAGCGTTGGTAATTCGCAAAAAGATCAAGCTAAATTTTTAACATTTTTTGTTATTTTTGGTTTTATAGGTTTGGCCTCAGCGGTCGGGTTTAAATCAGGATTATTCAACATTGGAATTAGTGGCCAAATGATGATAGCGTCAACGGTTATTTTCCCAATTTTAATTGCTACTGACACAAGTGTTGTTACTGGTGGTTTATTAGTTCCATTCCTATTTATGAGCATGATTGCCGGTGCTGTTCTTGCTTCAATTGCTGGAGCACTAAAAGCTTATTTAAACATCCACGAAGTAATTTCAACTATTATGCTTAACTGAATAGTTGCAAAACTTAACTCATTCCTTTTAGGTACAAGTGTTCATCTTTATTCTGAAGATAAAATTAATAAATACTTAGAAATCTCACACAATGGTGGAATTAATCCAAATGCTTTCACCTTGCTTGATTCTTCTGGTAACGTTTCAGATGTTGTGCCTTATATTTATGGAATTTCATTCACTGTGATTTTCATTTTACTTGGAATTGGGCTTTTCTTTATGTATCGTTCAACTAATATCGGTTACAAATTGAAAATGCTCGGACTTTCAAAAACAAATGGTCAATACATCGGTATTAATGAAAAATTATCAACAGTTTTAGTGATGGCGCTTTCAGGCGCCTTAGCAGGTCTTGGTGGTTTCTTCTATTTTGTATTCACTGATAATTTAGCAGATACACTTGGCGCAGGGTCGCGTTCACCGTTAGCCATTGGTTTTGAAGGAATTGCAATTGCCCTAATTGCTCTCAACTCCTCGCTAGGAACAATTCTTGTTGCCGCATTTTATGGTGCTCTTTACTTTGTACAACCAAGCTTGCAAGGTGTCGGTGTATCAAAAGAAGACTTTCCATTTATTACTTCCTTAATTCTTTACTTAGTTGCACTTTCACAATTATTTATTGAGTTTAAACCAGTTCATTCGGTCACAAAATGAATCTCAAACATTTCCTCGCGTCTTTGAGTGTTAAATCTTAAGAGATACTTTTTAATTCGTTATCGTTTATTGCTCATCAAATGTTACAACATGAAAAAAGCAAAAATAAACGCAACAATTAATGACCAAAACAAAGATAAAAAAATAGCTCAATATCATACATCTAAACAAAAAACTTATATCAAAGTTGCTTCAATTGACGCCAAAATTGAACATTACAATGAATTGATTAAATTAGCTACCGTTTTACAACAACAAAAAGCTGACTTACACTACAACAATTTGGTTTTAGCCCGTTTATCAAAAAAACTTACCAAAATTGTTAATCAAAATACTAAAAACATTGCTTATAATGAAAAATTAGCTCAAAAAACTTCTGCTCAACAAAACTCTAATCAAGAATTAGCTTTAAGAGAAATTAAATCTGAAGCTGAAATTAAAGAATTACAAAACTTAATTACTGAACTAAAAGCTCGTTTAGCTGATAAAAAAGGCCTTTACCAAGAAATTTTGGCTGATTATAAAACTAACAAAGTTCCTGCAGCTCAAAAAGCTTACCAAGCAGATGTTGCCAAAATCAAAAACTTAGTTTTAACTTTTGATGATGCTCAATTCAAAGTGGAAGCAACTTCTAAAGCTCAACGCATCCGTCAAGCAAAACAAGAGTTTAAAAAAGTACAAAATGAATATTTGCTTAAAATTTCAAGCAATACTAAACTTGTTGAAAAACAACAAAAAGCAATGAAAAAAGGTGTGCAACTTGATCGAAAAGTTGAATCACTTACGAATCGTGAAATTATTGACGTTTTTGAAAAAGTTACACTTGAGCGTAAATCATTTAATCAATATGTTAATTCATTAGATGGTAACCAAGTGCGTGAAATTAAAATGCAATATCGTGCAAATAAACTTAAAGAGAAAAAAGAGTTCAAAGAATTTTCAAGAACAAATTACTCATTTATTAAAGAAAATTATCTTCGCGAAGTTTATAGCAAACACAGTAATGCAAGAAAGGTGGAAGTATGTTTATAGGCGAACTTTTTTACTATAGCCTAATGCTTTATTTCTGCATTTTTGCTGTGGCAGCAATTGCTGGTATGTTTACTGAACGCGCCGGGATTGTTAACGTTGCTATTAACGGAATGATGATTTTTGGGTGTTTAGGTTATACCTTAACTGGGCACTTGCTCGGTACTGATACAGAAAAGAACTTTGGGCACACTTTATTGTGTACCCTTGTTGGTTTATTACTTGGTTTGCTCACGTCCTTGCTGTTTGGATTTGCAACTATTAAGCTCAAAAGTTCACAAACAATTTCAGGTTTTGCTTTTAACCTTTTAGCTACCGGTGTGTCTCTTTTTCTTTTAGTTACTTTTGGCGAAAGTAGAAAATTTGTGCTCAACACACCTGAAATCGGAATTTTTGTTAATGCACAAAACGCCGAAGGAGCTGAATTTAAATTTGAGATTATTACTTGAAAACTAATCTTAACTTTAGCTATTATTTTTGGTGGTTGATTCTTACTTTACAAAACCAAATGAGGTTTAAGATTTAGATCAGTTGGTGAAAATCCTAATGCTTCAGACGCAGCCGGAATCAATGTTAACAGTTACAAATGACAAAGTGTCTTGATTTCAAGAGGTTTAGCTGCCTTAGCTGGTACTTTCTTTGGCCAAGCAACTACTCTAAGCACAACCTTTGACGGAGATGTGCAAGGAATTGGTTATCTTGCTTTAGCAATTATGATTACAGGTCAATGAAACATTTTGAACATCGCAGTCTTTTCACTCTTCTTTGCTGCGATGCTTGGCGTTGCCAACATTAGTCCCGCAAGTAAATCAATTGCACCTTTCTCTGACATTGTGCTTACCTTACCTTACTTCATTACCATCCTTGTGATTATTTTTACCGCCAAACGTTCCAAAGCTCCAGCTGCTGCTGGTCTGCCTTATGACAAATCGATGCGGTAAGCCAAATTTTGAAAATACACTTCGGTGTATTTTTTTATTTTTATCTTTATATATAGTGAGCAAACCGATTTAAAACCAAAACGCCCTGTAAAATTCTTGTTAAAAACTTACATAAAAGCAATTAATTTGTGTCGCATTTTTGCAAAAACAGATAAAATAATACTGCTAAAAAGTAGTTTACTTTTTTTGTAACTTTACTGCGTAAAAAATTTTAAAAATTATTTGGTCTTAGATTAGTAAGTGCTATAATTCTTAAACTATTTTGCGTATAGCTTAAATTTAATGTTAATAAAACCGAATATCAAAAAAATTCGAAAATTTATTTTCGTTAAAATTTAATTGTGATAAAATAGTAAAGCTGCTTTATACAGCACTTGTTCTTTGAAAACTAGATATAGATAAACATGACAGTCAATTTTTTTCAAGAGTTTGATCCTGGCTCAGGATGAACGCTGGCTGTGTGCCTAATACATGCATGTCGAGCGAAGTTCTTCGGAACTTAGCGGCGAATGGGTGAGTAACACGTACTCAACGTACCCTTTAGCTTGAGATAGCAGTTGGAAACAACTGATAATATCAAATACGCATCTTTGTCGCATGACGCAGATGTAAAAGAACCTTCACGGGTTCGCTAAAGGATCGGGGTGCGCAACATTAGCTAGTTGGTGAGGTAACGGCCCACCAAGGCGATGATGTTTAGCGGGGTTGAGAGACTGAACCGCCACACTGGGACTGAGATACGGCCCAGACTCCTACGGGAGGCAGCAGTAGGGAATATTCCACAATGGACGAAAGTCTGATGGAGCGACACAGCGTGCAGGATGAAGGCCCCATGGGTTGTAAACTGCTGTGGTAAGGGAAGAAAAAACCGAAGAGGAAATGCTTTGGTCTTGACGGTACCTTATTAGAAAGCAACGGCTAACTATGTGCCAGCAGCCGCGGTAATACATAGGTTGCAAGCGTTATCCGGAATTATTGGGCGTAAAGCGTCTGTAGGTTGTTTGTTAAGTCTGGCGTCAAAACTTGGGGCTCAACCCCAAATCGCGTTAGATACTGGCATACTAGAGTTATGTAGAGGTTAGCGGAATTCCTTGTGAAGCGGTGAAATGCGTAGAGATAAGGAAGAACACCAATATGGCGAAGGCAGCTAACTGGACATACACTGACACTGAGAGACGAAAGCGTGGGGAGCAAACAGGATTAGATACCCTGGTAGTCCACGCCCTAAACGATGATCATTAGCTGATGGAAAATTCATCGGCGCAGCTAACGCATTAAATGATCCGCCTGAGTAGTACGTTCGCAAGAATAAAACTTAAAGGAATTGACGGGGATCCGCACAAGCGGTGGAGCATGTGGTTTAATTTGAAGATACGCGTAGAACCTTACCCACTCTTGACATCTTCTGCAACGCTATAGAGATATAGTTGAGGTTAACAGAATGACAGATGGTGCATGGTTGTCGTCAGCTCGTGTCGTGAGATGTTCGGTTAAGTCCTGCAACGAGCGCAACCCTTATCCTTAGTTACTAACATTTAGTTGAGCACTCTAGGGAGACTGCCCGAGTAATTGGGAGGAAGGTGGGGATGACGTCAAATCATCATGCCTCTTACGAGTGGGGCAACACACGTGCTACAATGGTCGGCACAAAGAGACGCAAACTGGTGACAGGGAGCAAACCTCAAAAAACCGATCTCAGTTCGGATTGTAGTCTGCAACTCGACTACATGAAGTCGGAATCGCTAGTAATCGTAGATCAGCTACGCTACGGTGAATACGTTCTCGGGTCTTGTACACACCGCCCGTCAAACCATGGGAGCTGGTAATGCCCGAAGTCGGTTTATTAACAAACTGCCTAAGGCAGGACTGGTGACTGGGGTTAAGTCGTAACAAGGTATCCCTACGAGAACGTGGGGATGGATCACCTCCTTTCTACGGAGTACACTTAGTTAATTGTTCTTAATCGTTAATTCTAACGGCAATTAACACTTTTAACCAAACTTACATTTGACCTTCATTATTTCATAAATTTATCAACGTTTAACAGTCATGGCTTACAGGTCATAAGCAAAATATATCTAGTTTTGAGAGAACATTTCTCTCACAATGAAATTGTTCTTTGAAAACTGAATAGTAAGATATTTTAATTAATATTTACAACGACATCTAACAAATTAATGTCAATTTGTTTTGATTCATCGAGTAAAAAACCAACACAAAAATGGTTTATTGAAATGTCTTAAAATACACATCAACAACCAAATAGGAACATACTTTTAAATAAGGAAGAGTTTGTGGTGGATGCCTTGGGTCTGGAAGTCGATGAAGGACGTGATTACCTGCGATAAGTCTCGTGGAACTGGAAATAAGTTATGAAGCGGGAATTTCCGAATGGGGAAACCTAACTAGGGTAATGCCTAGTTGCCGTTGTCTGAATACATAGGACAATGAGTGAGACACCTTGCCAACTGAAACATCTTAGTAGCAAGAGGAAAAGAAAATAAATAATGATTTCTTTAGTAGCGGCGAGCGAACGAGAAAGAGCCCAAACCATTTAATATGGGGTTGTAGGACGATCTATATAGAGTTACAAAACTTAATGATAGCAGAAGCTTTTGGGAAGAAGCGACACAGAGGGTGATATCCCCGTATGCGAAATTGTTAAGTCTCTTGGTCGGATCCTGAGTAGGGCGGGGCACGTGGAACCCTGTCTGAATCCGCCGGGACCACCCGGTAAGGCTAAATACTAACCAGACACCGATAGTGAACTAGTACCGTGAGGGAAAGGTGAAAAGAACCCCGAGAGGGGAGTGAAATAGATTCTGAAACCACTTACTTACAATTAGTCAGAGGCCATTTAAGGCTGATGGCGTACATCTTGCAGTATGGACCGGCGAGTTACTTTAACATGCGAGGTTAAGCGGACATAAGCGGAGCCGTAGAGAAATCGAGTCTTAACAGGGCGCTATTAGTATGTTGAAGTACACCCGAAACCAGGTGATCTATTCATGAGCAGGTTGAAACTTGGCTAACCCCAAGTGGAGGACCGAACCGCAGTACGCTGAAAAGTGCCCGGATGACTTGTGAATAGCGGAGAAATTCCAATCGAACTTGGAGATAGCTGGTTCTCCTCGAAATAGCTTTAGGGCTAGCGTGTGATGTTAAGTTTTGGTGGTAGAGCACTGAATATGGAATGGCGGCGCCTAGCTGTACTGACTATAATCAAACTCCGAATACCATTATGTATTGTCATGCAGTCGGAACCGGGGTGCTAACGTCCCGGTTCGCGAGGGTAACAACCCAGATCGTCGGCTAAGGTCCCAAAATCGTGTTAAGTCAGAAAGGTTGTGAGGTTTCACAAACAACTAGGAAGTTGGCTTAGAAGCAGCCACCTTTTAAAGAGTGCGTAATAGCTCACTAGTCAAGAGACCTTGCGCCAATAATTTAACGGGAGTAAAACACGATACCGAAGCCACGGGTACATTTGTACGTTAGAGGAGCGTTCTTAGGGCAATGAAGCTAGACTGTGAAGACTAGTGGAGCGCTAAGAAGTGAGAATGCCGGTATGAGTAACGATTCGTAGTGAGAATCTACGACGCCTATTGGGGAAGGTTTCCTGGGCAAGGTTCGTCCACCCAGGGTGAGTCAGGACCTAAGGCGAGGCCGAAAGGCGTAGTCGATGGACAACAGGTTAATATTCCTGTACTTTCTATAATTGTGATGGAGTGACGAAGAAGGATAGTCCTACCCATTTACTGGATTATGGGACAAGCTATAACTGGGAACTGTTGGCAAATCCGCAGTTCATAACCGGGAGTAGTGACGTACAACTCTTTTGAGTAATCGGATGACTTCAAGCTTCCAAGAAAAGCTTCTAAACTTATGTTATGGAAACCTGTACCGAGAACGGACACACGTCCCCCAGATGAGTATTCTAAGGCGAGCGAGAAAACTAGTGTTAAGGAACTCTGCAAAATGACCCCGTAAGTTCGCAAGAAGGGGCTCCTATGCAAATAGGACACAGTAAATTATGAGGGGCAACTGTTTATCAAAAACACAGCTCTCTGCTAAACCGTAAGGTGAAGTATAGGGGGTGAAGCCTGCCCAGTGCCCGAAGGTTAAGTGGATGCGTTAGCTTTAGCGAAGCGTTGAAATGAAGCCCGGGTGAACGGCGGCCGTAACTATAACGGTCCTAAGGTAGCGAAATTCCTTGTCGGCTAAATACTGACCTGCACGAAAGGCGCAATGATCTCTCAACTGTCTCAACACTAGACTCGGTGAAATTATGGTCCCAGTGAAAACGCTGGGTTCCCGCATCAAGACGAAAAGACCCCATGGAGCTTTACTATAACTTCGTATTGAAATTTGGTCTAACATGTGTAGGATAGGTGGGAGATGCTGATGCTAGGACGCTAGTTCTAGTGGAGTCGTCCTTGAAATACCACCCTTGTTATATTGAGTTTCTAACTTGCTATCACTACAGGTAGGAGGACAGTGCGTGGTGGGTAGTTTGACTGGGGCGGTCGCCTCCTAAAAGGTAACGGAGGCGTTCAAAGGTACACTCAATACGGTCAGAAACCGTATGTAGAGCGCAAAGGTAGAAGTGTGCTTGACTGTGAGACTTACAAGTCGAGCAGGTGCGAAAGCAGGACTTAGTGATCCGGCTATTCATCGTGGAATGGTAGTCGCTCAACGGATAAAAGTTACCCTGGGGATAACAGGCTTATCTTGCCCAAGAGATCACATCGACGGCAAGGTTTGGCACCTCGATGTCGGCTCATCGCATCCTGGAGCTGGAGTCGGTTCCAAGGGTTTGGCTGTTCGCCAATTAAAGCGGTACGCGAGCTGGGTTCAAAACGTCGTGAGACAGTTTGGTCCCTATCTGATGTGGGCGTTGGAATATTGATGAGAGCCGCTCTTAGTACGAGAGGACCGGAGTGGACGTACCGCTGGTGCTCCAGTTGTTTCGCCAGAAGCATGGCTGGGTAGCTAAGTACGGAAAGGATAACCGCTGAAAGCATCTAAGTGGGGAAGCCTCCTCAGAGATAAGTATTCCCTTGAGATTCCTTATAGACTATGAGGTTGATAGGATGGGGGTGTAAGCGTAGTAATACGTTGAGCTGACCATTACTAATAAATCGATCGGTTTAAAAGTATTGTTGAAATGTATTAAGACATTTTAATGAATCATTTGTGTAACTTACTGTTCAGTTTTCAGAGAACATCAATGTGCACCAACAGGTGCTTTTTTTATGCCTTGCACAGTTTTGACTCCAAACCAAGACTCATTGCTGTCTTAAACATAAGCATTATTGCTTGCTTATTGACTTTAATTACCTTTTGTTTATCTTTTTGATTTCTGCAAAACCAAAAACATTGTCTCCAAAATGTTTCATTTTAATTATTGCATTGCTAGTTAGTGTTAATAAGTGTGCAACATAAAAAAAATTGTGTTTGTTAAAGTTTAATTTGCTTGAGTTAAGTTGTACTCTTTAAATGTTAGGTGTTGTGTGAAGTTAATTTGGTTGTATAACATTTAAAATTTTTACCTTAATTTCTTGTGTAAATTTAATAAAAAATCGCCCATAAGGCGACTTTTAGAGTTTTGGTTGATTAAATTTTATGCTTTGGTCTGTTTTTTAGTTTTTTGGTAACTGCGATAAAGTTTCTTAGTTTGTTTGAAAATTTTTCTACTTAACCACCACATTTTCAAAAAGTTTAAATGTGAACCATTACTTTTGAAATTATATTGAAAACAAACATCATAGTTGATTTGGATTTTCTCAGCAACTAAATCGTAGCTTCAAGTCATTGTGTGGTGTTTTTCAGAGGTGAATTGAAACAAAATGATGCGGTCTTTTTCTTGTTTGTTGTGCACAATTAAATTATTAAAGAGTGTTCCGCTGTTAAAACTATTAAAAATAGTTCTTACTGCCCGTAATAAGAAATATAGTTTTTCCTGTTTAAATTTTTTGTGCACTCGTAAGCTTTTGGTTAAGCCAAAGAGTTCTAAAACTTGTCGATACTTAAAAGTAAGCAAATTGTTACGGTTCTTATAACTGTTATGCATTATTGTTAAGTAAAGTAAAAAGTAATAGTTTTGAAAAGGTAATGATTCAGTTGGAGTAATGATGAAAGTTTTATTAGTAAAAACAAATAAGCAATTAGGATCTTGTAAATATTCATTTATAGTTTGATTGTTATAAAAATAATATTTAACTTTATACAATTTGAGCAATTCGACTATTTTATAGGATGATTCGTGCGAAATCACCACAAAATGATCATCTAGAGAAGTCTTCTTAAATTTAAATTCTTCGAGAAAAAAATACAAGAAAAATAATGCTAAATCTAAATTATTTAATTTTTTTAATTTTTGGTTAAGAACAAATCAAGCCTCTAAATTATCATTAAAATCAAGATCATAAACTGCTGTTAAGTTTTTATTTTTCTTAGTTTTTAGTCTTCATCTTCAAAATCACGTTGAAATATACGTAGGGAAGAAAGTTGCTCCCAATTGATAATTATTTTTGTAATTAGTAAATAATTCAGTCGCTAAATTTCTAGCTACAATGCTTCTCGAATTAATAAAAAATTGTGTTTTATATCTTTCTTTTAAACTGACAAAGTCTTTAGTTAAACCTGTTTTAAGATCCGAAAGAGTGTGTAAAAGTTGTGCAATGTTAAGCGAATTACTTTTAGCCCTATTAGATAGGGCTGAATACTCATTTAAAGTCTGATAAATATTCACAATTTCAGTTAACTTTTCGACAGGAATTTCTTCATTAAAATTAACTAATTTAATCACCAATTTTTTTAATTTGTGATGGTAAATTGCTTTAATTAGAAAATCATAACCAAGCTTAGTTTGCGCGTAGTAATCAAGCTCTAACGGAATTGATAATAAAGAGTTATAAGTTGTTGTTTCGCAAAAGAATGAAAAATAATCGAGTACATTTTGAAAGATTTTTTTCGGTAAAAACATTCCTTGGTAGGAAATGAAAAGTTTAAATTTGCTATTAATATTAAGTGTTTTTTGAATTGCTTGTGCGAGTAAGTTGAGTGAATAATTTAATTTCTTGCCATTGAGAGGCTTTTCTAAAACTAAAAAATCATTGACAATTTGAATTTTAAGTCTGTCAATGAGTTTCTTTTGTTTAATTTGTTTCAAAGTCTTTGCTTTCACTAGCACTTAAGTCATCATCTTCTTCACTTAATTGAGTTGCTTGAAACTCTTGCGGATCTGTGTTGGCAAGTTTAGCTTTAATTTCAGCAGTCAATTGTTTGGCTTTTGCAACTGCTTCAGGATCACTATTTTCATCCACTTTAATGATTTCAATTGCTTGAATTTCATCATTATCTTTTAAGTTAATTAATTTCACACCTTTCGATGAACGTCCGACTACAGAAAGTTGTAACAATGATGTACGCACAGTTAAACCTTGCGTGGTAATGATTAAAATTTCATCTTGTAAGTTAACAAATCTAGCAAAAATAAGATTTCCAGCTAGTTTAGAGTTAATTCCAATTACACCCTTGCCACCACGGTTGGTTAATCTAAAGAGTGATTCATGCGAAAGCTTACCAAACCCTTTAGCACCAACTGTTAAAATAAATTCACCTTCATTTAATGCTGAAGCAGTAATAGCTTTTTGGTTAGGTTCAAGTTTAATGCCTCTTACACCTGTAGCGGTACGTCCTAAAGCACGAATGTCGTTGGCATTAAATTTCACAACACGATCTTGATTATTCGCAATTAAAATCAAATCATCATCACGCACAAGAAAGGCACGAATTAATTCATCGCCCTCGACTAAATTGAAAGCATACTTACCATTTGTATTGACTCGTTCATATTCAGCTAATGCTGTTTTTTTAATTGTTCCATTTTTAGTAACGGTGAAAAGATAAATATTTTCGCCATATTCGCTCACCGGCAGCATTGAAACAATTTTTTCGTCGTTTTTAGCGTCTAAATTAGCAACAATGTTGACGAAAGGAATCCCTTTTGATTGTCTTGATAATTCTGGGATTTGGTGTGCTCTGATCCGATAAACGCGAGCTGTATTAGTAAACAACAATAAATCTATGTGTGTAGTGGTGTAAAGAATTGAAGCAATGTCATCATCTTCATAGGTTTTCATTGTAGTTAAACCTTTACCACCACGGTTTTGCACGCGGTAGTCTTCGAGTGGCGTTCTTTTAACATAACCATTTGATGAAGTTGTAATAACAATGTTTTTGAGCGGAATTAAATCTTCATCAGTAATGTTGGTTTGGGCTGCCACATCGATAACTGTACGGCGCGCATCTGCGTATTTGTTTTTTAATTCGGTAAGTTTACCAATGATAAATTCAATTAATGCATCGTGATTATCAAGCAATTGTCTAATGCTTGCAATTTCAGCGTGTAAAGCAGCAATTTCTGCTTCCATATTTTCAATAGCCAAACCTGTTAAACGGCCTAGACGCATATCGACGATTGCTTTAGTTTGCTTTTCGCTTAAGTTAAAACGAGCAGCAAGGTTTTGTTGTGCTTCAGCATCGTTTCGTGATTGTTTAATGATAGCAACAACTTCGTCAATGTTTTGAACTGCGATTTTAAGTCCATCTAAAATATGTAAACGTTCTTCAGCTTTATTTAAATCAAAGAGCAATCTACGACGTTCAACAGTTTCATAGTGGCGAAGATAAACTTGCAAAATCTCTTTGAGGTTAAGTAATTTTGGTTGTCCGTCAACCAAAGCGACTAAGTTAGCGCTGTAGTTGAGTTGTAAATTGGTTTGTTTGTAAAGTTGATTCAAAATAATGTGTGGGTTAAAGTTTTTCTTGATATCAATGACAATACGAATTCCTTCGCGTGATGATTCATCGCGCAAATCAGCAATTCCTTCAATTGTTTTGGTTTTCACCAATTCAGCAATTTTTTCAACAATAGAAATTTTTTTAATTTCGTAAGGAATTTCGGTCACAATAATTTTGCTTTTCCCATTTTGAAATTCTTCAATTCGACTTACAGCACGAGTGGTAATTGAACCCTTACCGGTGTGGTAGGCATTGCGAATACCACTCACACCAAGAATGGTACCTCCCGTTGGAAAATCAGGACCAGGTAAAAATTTCATTAATTCATCAATTGTAATCTCAGGATTTTGTGCTAAAGCAATTGCAGCATCAATTACTTCTCCTAAGTTGTGTGGAGGAATAGAAGTGGCCATCCCAACAGCAATACCAGAAACACCAGAAACTAAGAGATTCGGAAAACGAGCTGGTAATACAGATGGTTCTTGTTCAGAAGCATCATAGTTATCTGCAAAATCAACTGTGTTTTTTTTGATATCTTCGAGCAATTCAGCGGCAAGTTTTGACATTCTTGCTTCAGTATAACGCATAGCTGCGGGTTCGTCACCGTCAATTGATCCAAAGTTGCCGTGACCGTCAACTAACGGATAACGCATACTAAAGTCTTGTGCCATTCTTACCATAGCTTCGTAAACAGAAGAGTCACCGTGAGGGTGATATTTACCAAGAACATCCCCAACAATTCTGGCACTTTTACGGTGCGGTGAATTGTAGTTAATACCAAGTTCACTCATATCGTAAAGAATTCTACGGTGAACTGGTTTTAGTCCATCCCGTGCATCTGGTAATGCCCGCGACACAATAACGCTCATCGCGTATTCCATAAACGAATCAGTGACTTCTTTCTGAATTGGACGAATTCCAATGCCTTTAATTGGCTCAGCTAAAGTTTGATTTTCTACTTGGTATTCAGGTTTGTTTTGCGGAACATCTTCATCTTCATCATCGTTTTCTTCAGGTTGTTCAGGTTTTTTGAATGCAACAAAAAGCTCATCATCTAAGTTTTGTTCGTCTTCAATTTTATGAACCTTGTCTGCTTGTTCTTGCTGTTGTTTTTCTTTATCTTGGTCGAATTCAGAAAAGTGCATTTTTCCTCCAAATTTACGAATTTTAAATTGCTTTGCAATTTAAGTGTTTTAATTTTAACACATTAAGTCAATATCTTAGGATTGTAATAAAATATATATTTATATAGTGAATGGTGAACTAAGAAAAAAATATTGTTTTTTTAAGAAAATTTGATAAATAAGCCTGTAATATAGGACTATTTACAAAATTGATTCAAAAAACAAATTAAATTTGGTTTAGTTAGTAAAATAAAACTAAATTTTGCAAATATGCTTATGGTATAGAACTATATGCAAAACATAGTAGTTAAAGGAAGACTTAAAAAATGTTAAAGAAAATAAGAACTCGTTATGCTCCAAGTCCAACAGGTTATTTACATATTGGTGGCGCAAGAACAGCCTTGTTTTGTTACCTTTTTGCAAAGCACTTTGGCGGTGATTTTATTTTCCGTTTGGAAGACACTGATGTTAAAAGGGAAGTGGTTGGAGGCGAAAAAAGTCAGCTTGATAATTTAGCTTGATTAGGAATTGTTCCAGATGAAAGTCCTTTACATCCAAATCCTCTGTGCGGAAAATATCGTCAAAGTGAAAAATTGGGAAGATATCGTGAAATCGCATTAGAACTTATCAATAGAGGATTAGCTTACAAAGCCTACGATACTAGCGAAGAACTTGAAATTCAAAAAGCTGAAAGCGACGCTAAGGGTATTCCGTCATTTAGATACGATAGAAATTGATTAAAAATTTCTGATGCTGAAAAAGCTAAACGCGAAGAACAAGGCGCTTATTCAATACGTTTTGCAATGCCAAAAAATAAATCATTCGGTTGAAATGATATTGTTAGAGGTGAAATCAGTTTTGACAGCAGCGATATTGGCGATTGAGTTATTCAAAAAAGCGATGGTTATCCTACTTATAACTTCGCAGTTGTTGTAGACGACCATGATATGGCAATTACCAATGTGTTGCGGGGTGAAGAACACATTACAAATACACCTAAGCAGTTAGCAATTTATGAAGCTTTAGGTTGAGAACCTACGCAATTTGGTCATTTAACTATTATTACTAATATGGAAGGCAAAAAGTTATCTAAACGCGATACTTCTTTAAAACAATTTATTGAAGACTATCGCAATGAAGGTTATTCGCCCGTTGCAATTTTTAATTTTCTCGCATTACTTGGTTGAACAGAGGCGAATGCGCGTGAGTTAATGAGTAAAGAGGAACTTATTACAAGTTTTGACCCAGCAAGATTTAGTAAGAGTCCATCTAAATTTGATATTCAAAAGATGCAGTGATTTTCAAAACAGTATTTTAAACAAATAGATTTAAATGAATTATTGTGTGCATTAACATTACCTGAAACTGCTTGAAATAAACTTTTTGTGGAAACATATCGTGAAAGTGTTTACACTATTAAACAACTAAAAGAGTATTTAGATTTATATTTAACACCACTTTCAAGCGATGATTCGATTAAGGCACAACTAACAACTGATGAGGTTGAATTAGTTAAAACAAATTGAAACACAGTTGAAGTCTTTGTTAATCATCTTAATGCAGTTTCTTTTACGGTTGAAAATATTCAAAACGCAATCAATGAAACTGCAAAACTTACTGGCAAAAAAGGTAAAAATCTCTTTATGCCAATTAGATTGGCAACTACATATCATAGTCATGGTCCCGAGTTGGCTAAAGCAATTTATTTATATGGGGAAGAACGAGTGAAAGCGAGACTTAAAAAATGAAGTTAAAATTTAAATCAAAATCATTGCAGTTAGACGAACCAAAGGTAATTGAATTTGTGGTACCCTGCGAATACGAAATTTTTGTTGATGATGAAGATGACAACAAAGAGTATCACACTTATCATTTTAAAGAACCAACAAATGGTGAAATGAATCGTATCGAAATTCACCCAGAACAAATTAACATTTTTGCTGGTCCAACGACCCTTAGTATGAAGTTAGGACAAAAATATAACAACAGTTATATTAAAGTTGATGGTAATAAATTTTTGTTGATTTCAGAATTGTTAAAAACGCAAATTGAAGAACACAACAAAACTTTTGAATACAATCTTTTCTCTGCTAACCATGATTTAATTGGTAAATTTGAAGTATCAATTATCACTGACCCAGAAGTAGATACGCCAGAAGAAGCACAAGCTTAGTTGATGTTTTTAATGCTTAGTCAAGGTCTTAAGAAACACACATTTTGTGTTTTTTTTATTTAAAATTTGTAAGTTGCATAAATGTGTTTTAGTGGTTTATGTTTTGTGTATAGTTCTATGCCATAGTTAAATTCGTCATTGTAAATTTATTTTCAAGTTTGAAACTTGGTTTTAACTCATATGTTTATGTTTTTAACACTTAAATAGCAAATAAGTCTATAAAATAGGCTTTTACAAAAAAAAAAAAAAAACTGGCTTGGCCAGTTAACAATAACATCTAAGCACGAGCAGCTTGTGCTTCTCTAAGTGCTCTTCTTTCAGCACGAGCTTATTCTAATTGAAGTTTGTGAGTTCTTTTAGCAGCTCTTTCTTTCATTTTTCTTCTAGTAATTTTTCTCATAATTTCCTTATTGGTTTATATAATCAGGCGCTTTTTAAATTTTTCATTTAGCAGCTCTTTGACATAGTCAGAAAAGTTTTCAAATTATAACATGAATTAAAAATTAGAATAAGTAATGGTGTATCACTCTGGTAAAAAGTCCATATTTTGTGAGAGAGCAATGTAAACAGTTAAACCAATCATTCCTAATAAAATAATGTAATCAGGTAAGTGTCAAATTAATTTACGGTAACGTGTTCTTTTGGCATATGGATCGTAGCCACGAGTTTCCATAGCGTTTGCTAAATCTTCAGCTTTGTTGAATGAAGTGACAAAGAGTGGAATCACTAACGTAGTAAATGATTTGGCTTTTTCGTTAATCTTACCGTTTTTAAAATCGATACCCCGACTCGCTTGCGTTTTCATAATTCTTTGTGCTTCTTCAAGCAAGGTTGGAATAAATCTTAGTGCAATGGAAATAATTGTGGCCAAAATGTGCGTATTAATAAATAATAGTTTTAGTGGTCAAAGCAAATCTTCAATTGCTTTAGTTAATAAAATTGGTTTAGTACTAATTACGAAAATTGATGTAGTTAAGATCATTGTGTAAATTCTTACTACTAAAGCCAATGTTCGAATTAACTGCGGGTAACTAAATGCATAAGTTCCCTTTTTGTCAATTATATATCACACATACCCAGTATTTTTAGCATATAAGTCGAGCAGTACACCATTATTAGAAATTTTCATAGTGTATAAATTCACAAAGTAGAGAATGACACCAATAAAAAGCGGCATTTTTCACAACTTTAGTAAGCCAAGTCAACTCTTAGTTGTGATCACATAAGCAATCATCAATGGCACAAGTAATAACGCTGTGGTGATAAAGTAATTAGATACAAACACTAAGACAATAATGGTAATGTTGAGAGCAAGTTTTAATCTTGAGTCAAGGCGGTGAATAAAACTATTAATTACCATGTAACGACTAATTGTGTTCATTAACCTCTCCTTTACTTGCTAAAGTTGCATTGATGTGTGCGACTAAGTCATCAATAGATTTGACTTTCGGAATCGTTCAACCACGTTGTTCTAGTTTGTGCACAAAATCAAGAATTTTTGGTGGTTCCATTGCATTTTCTTTTAAAAATTGTGTATCACGTAAAACTTCGTAAGTTTTACCATCACGCACAATGTGTCCATCTTTAAAAATTAATACTCTGTCTGTTACTTCTAACACGTTGTCCAAATCGTGAGTGACAATCACCACGGTTTTGCCTTGTTTGTGTAAACGGTTGAAGATTTCTAAAATTTCACGCACACCAACTGGGTCGAGGCCAGCTGTTGGTTCGTCGGCAATTAGAATTTGCGGTTCCATTGCCAAAATGCCAGCTAAGGCAACTCTTCGTTTTTGTCCACCAGATAAATCAAAAGGTGATTTTTCCAAGAAAGAATCATCGAGGCCAACTAAGTTTAAGTATTTTTTGGCGCGTTCTTTTGCTTCGCTTTTTGACACACCAAAAGATCTTGGGCCAAAAGCAATATCTTTTTCGATGGTTTCTTCAAACAATTGGTATTCAGCAAATTGGAAGACAACACCAATATTTTTTCGTAACTCTTTAGCTTTCTTAACTTTTTTTCGTCAAGATTTTTTCAAAGTATATTCAGTTGTTACAGTTTGCTTAGCTTTTGTTTTCTTATCAATGATGTCTTTATCATAAATTCAAGTGATTTGCCCTTCAGTTGGTACTAACAAAGCATTAAGGTGTTCAATGAATGTGGTTTTACCCGAACCTGTTTGACCAATAATCCCAATGTATTCGCCCTGATTAATTGTGACATTTACTTTATCTAACGCCTTGTGTTCAATTGGTGTTTTGCGTAAGAAAATGTAGTCCAAATCTTTCACTATTATTTGCATAGGTTTTCAAGTAATTCCTTTTCATTGTAAGTTGAGTTTACACTATGAATCTTTTCACTTAATTTATAAATAAAAGGCGAATCAATTTTTGCTATTTCAATCACTTCTTTATCTTTTAAAATTTCGGCTGGAGAACCTATTGCCACAATTTTGCCTTGCGCAAACACGATACATTTGTCTGCCAAAATGGCCTCATCCATATCGTGGGTAATTGAAATGAGTGTTTTTTCCCGTTTTTGTTGAATTTCACGAATTGTTTCAAGAATTTGTCGTTTTCCTTTTGGATCCAACATCGAAGTGACTTCATCGAAAATGATAATTTTAGGGTCAAGTGCTAAGACAGAAGCAATGGCAACTCTTTGTTTTTGGCCACCAGACAAAAGTTGCGGTTCACGATCAAGATACTTTTGCATTCCTACTTTTTCAGCTAAATCATTGATGATTTTTTTCATCTCTTTTTGTGGAACTTGTGCATTTTCTAAGCCAAATGCAATGTCGTCTTCAACAGTTGCACCAATGAATTGGTTATCTGGGTTTTGAAAAATAATTCCGATTTTTTTCCGAATTTCCCGAATAGTTTGATGTGTAATTACCGTACCATCAATTTCAATTGTGCCGCTTTTTGGTTTGTAGAGTGCCACAAGTAACTTTGAAAAAGTACTCTTTCCAGAACCATTGTGTCCAAGCACTGCAACATACTCACCAGCCTCAATATCAAGCGAAATACCATCAATTGCATTACGCTTACTTTCGGCATATTTGAAAACTAAATCTCTAATTTTTATCATATTCATAGTGAAATTATATGACGAAAAGCCAATTTTAAATTTCCATTTCTTTGAAGAATTACGTAAGAAAATTATTCAAATTTAAACCATTTTAGGCGTTTTTCAAATAAAATTAAATAAACTTTTTCAAAAGTTTAATATTTAAAAGCAAGTATAATGCTTTTCTAAAAACACAAGATAAGGCAAAAAACAACTATGAAAATAAAAAAATTTCTCTCTCTTTAACTCCAATTTTAGGCATAACTGCAACTACTTTTAGTGTTTCGTGCAACACAGCGACCAATTCGGACGAAAAAAACAACGCAACAACTAATGAAAATGAAAAAAAAGATTATCAAAACATCTTGAATCAAGCTAATGTTCAGCTATTTTATACAGATAATAATCATCGAATTTCAACAGAAGCACAAAAGTCATATCAACAAGCAAGTTTAGTGACTGCCAATCAATTTTCATTATGAGTGCAAAAAGGTCAAGACTCTATTTTTACCGAATTTACGAACCTTTATTCAGAAGTTAAAGTGGAACTAGAAGTTTTACCTGACACAGTAAACGATATTAACGGTAGTGTTACAGTTAAAGCAACAATAGTTAACAAAACAACTAATGAAACTGTTGCAGAGAGAAATTTTTTGGTATCAGATTTTAAAAAATTAGATAATTTTGGAAATGATTTACTCCAAAGTTTTGCTAGAGTTGAGTTCATTAATACTGCTTTTCAAAAAAATCAACTTGGTGTTCAACAAGCTTATAAATTACCAACTAGCAGTTTTGCGATTTTTAAAAATAATGGTGAAATTTTTGGCTCTTACAACAATATTAATTACCAGCTCGAAATTTTGGAACCTACACAAGAAGATGTAGAAAAAGGCGAATTGCAAATAAAGGTTAAGCTTAATGTTGCAGATAAATTCTATGAAAAAACCTTTATTATAGGTGGATTTGCTACTTTGATTGATTTGGCCGCACAAACAATTGCTAAAGTTGTATACAAAAGTAATTTTCTAAATTCATTACCATCACTTGTTGAAGATTCTGAAATATCATTTCAAAATTCAGAGGGCAAAGAAATTGATTTTCAAAAAGAATTTAATTTAGCAAAACCTATTATAGTCAGCAAAACCCCAGATGATGACGCGGGTGTACTTGAAGTTGAATATAAATTAGTAGCTAAAGATAAAGAAGTATCATTTACTAAAAAAACAACTGATTTAGAGAATACTTATGCGTATTTGTATGAAAATTCATCTTCTATAGAGAGTGTTGAATATATTGGTCAAACAACCACTTTTAGTAACGCACTTAAACAACAAGGCCAGTGAATAATTTATAAGCACCTCCCAAGAGATTATTGAAATAATGTTCAACCGTTTCCAATTGATTTTGGAGATGATGAGGAATTTTACTTGGAAAAAATTAGTGAACGGCAAGATCCTTCTGATGTCAACAAAGTCATTGTGACTGCTCATGTAAAAGTTGTACATAACAAAAAATTCTTGTACTCAAAAGCATTTGATATCAAAGGTTTTAGTAGAGAGAACTAATAGTAAATCATTAGTAGCATCCGAAAAATTAATTTTAGATAAAGCTAAAACAAATTCTATTTATCGCAGTTTTAAAATAGCATTTTTAAATGTTTTATTTAAATTACAAAATGAAAATAACTCTATGTTATAGCATTATTTGTGAATTTGTTTTCAACTTTTAAAAACAACAAGTGAAAGGATTTAGTACCTTTTGCTTTTTCATTTATCTTGCTGGCCAAGAAAATTATTTCTGAAAATAAAAAATCTTGCCGAAGCAAGATTAGCAACTATAAGCCACGTTTTGTCCCATTGCTGGTGTCAACAATTTATCTAACCAAACAAAAGTTTGGCTCTTTTCTTAAATTGAATTCTTCTCGAAAAGTTCCCTTACCGAAAAATTTAGGTTTCTAGCTCATGGAGTTTACCCGTTTCACATTTCTCGTCTCTGTGGCACTAGTCGTCTAAGCTCGAGTTTATTAGACTCGACATGAATACTACAACCATCTCAGGTTGTGCTAGCGTGGACTTTCCTCTACTTTTACAAATAAAAGCAGCTGTTGACCATTGCTAAAAAGTATTATATCTAAAGATCACAAAAAATATTTGGTTCGTTTGCGGTTTCTTAATTTTTTAACTGATGAATTTTAAAAAAGAACTAAACTATTTTCAATAGTTTCAAGGCTTGCATTTTGCCTTTAACAAACATTACTATACTTTGGATTTGTTTTGACATAGAAATTTAGAATTTATAATAAAGTTATGCGTAAATTTAAAAATAAGTTTAACTTTTTCACATTAATGCCGCTTGCGCTTGCCCCCATAGCTTTGAGTGTTAGTTGTCAAGCGAAAACAGTTTTACCAATTCAAGATGTGATTGATAAAACAAAATTAGGCGTTATTTATTTAGAAGATCTCACTGATAAAACAACCAAAACTGTTTCTGAGAATTCACATACAGCTGCAACCGCTGCCAAAGAAATTAATTTTGTCTTACTTTACAAAAATATACAAAATGAGTTTGTTAACTTTCAAACGATATTTGATCATGCAGAATTTGCTGTGACCTACCAAATTGATAAAACATCTCTTGATGATGAGAATGGTTTGCTAAGTGTTGTTGTTAGAATCACAAGAGTTGCTACTAAAGAAAGTATTGTATCCGATCCTTTCAAGGTAGAGGGATTTAAAAAATCTTCTACGCAAGGAGATTTACAAGCTCAAATTGATTCAATCGAACGAGCTTATTTACGAGAAGCTAGTAGAATTTTACCGTCAGAAGCAGTTAAGCTAGACCTGGCTCATTTTGCTTTTTTTAAACAAAATGTTCAAGATGAATGACGTCCTGACTGAAAACAACTTAACGCTGAAGTTGCGTTTCCTGAAAACGCAGCAAATGATGAAACTGGAGAGTTAAACGTTACTTTAGTATTAACAAATAAAACTGATCCAACTAAAATGGTTCAAAAAACATTTGCAATAAGCAATGTGGCTCAAACAACAGACCAAAGACGTCGAGATACCGCTATAAAAGTTATAGAGGAAATGCTTGCCAATATGCGTTACTTAGCATTGAAAAGCGAAGCCGAGAAAAAACCTTCTGAACGTAACCATTCATTGTTGCTCGCAAGTGATGTGCGTGCAGATGATTTAGTGGTGCAAAATTCAAGTCAAATGGGAGAAATTGAATTACCAACTTCAGCTACATCTGACAAAGTTAATGTCACTAAACAACTTGTACAAGTTGAAAATCAACCTGAAGGCACTGTGAATTTAAAACTTACAGCAAGCTATAATGGTATTGAAGAATCTAAAATTTTAAGTTTAGATGGCTTTATGACTGACTTAACAAGAACAAAAGATCTTTTAGATAATGAAATCGCAACTATTAAACAAATCGATTGAATTGTTCAAGGTAAAAATAAAGCAGAAACTACTGTTACTGATGCAACGCAAAGAAATAATTTTGCTTCTGAATTAGTTCTTTATACTGATGATGAAAAACAAAATGTGTATCATTTTCCAGCGTTACAAAATAGTAGAGTTAGATACAAAATCTTAATCTTGAATAATGTTAAAGCAAGCAGCAGAGGTTCAGTAAATGTTAATTTCGCTTTTATTCAAGAAGAAGATAAAGATGAAACTCCAGTAGAAACCGTAAGATCAAAAAGCGTTTTTAAACAAATTACTGGATTTAAGGCAGAGAAAATAACTATTTCATCAAATTAATCAAAAAAATACGCATCTTGGCGTATTTTTTTAAAGAAAATTGACTATCAAAAAGTGTTCAAAAGCCATTCATTCATTTACTTTACCATTTATAATGGCGCGATCGAGTAGAGCTAAACTCTTGAGTAAATGTCTAACTTTCCGCAAACCTAATTTTTGTAACAAAGCATTTACTCTTTTTACTCGATAAACATTTAACTTTAAGTCATTAGCAACATAGTCCAAAGACTTACCAAGTTTTTTATAGCCCGCAATTTGATTACAAATAATTAATTGTTGACTAATTTGCGCAATTAAAGCAGTAACTGAAGTGACAAATTCCTTTTTCTTTTGATATTCTACTCAAATTAAATCAAAATTGTTACTTTCAAAAGAATTTACAAAAGCAAAAGCATCTTCGCTTGTAACAGCATCAACATAAGTTTCGACATCGTTATAATCTATAGTTTTTTTTAGCAGTAACAACTTGTTAATTTCATTGTTAATCAAGCCTAAATCACCAGTTGTTTTCAAACTTAAAATTTGAGCTGCAGAATAATTAATATTGCCGCCAAGGTTAGTTACTTTATCAATAATATATTTAATTTGTTGTGATTCAGTTAACTTTTTGATATCAATGTGTTGCGAAAAATCCTTTATCATAGAGTTTTTCGTGAAATTATTTTTATAAATATTCGCACATTCAGTTATTTCGTTATTTACAAAAACAAAAACATCATTTTTGCTTTGATGTAAAACATTTAAAAATTCATCTGCGAGTTTTTCCAAATTCTTGTCTAGTTTAGAAGTAAAAAAAAGCAAATTATTAACAATAAAAAAAGAGTGCTGTTTAAACAAACTTTGGTTGTTGGCTTCAGTAATTAAAGATAAAACAGCTTCCGGAGTTTCGCAATTAAATGTTTGGACTGCGTAATCAGGATAGTGATTTTTAAGTTCTTGAACTTTTTCTTGAATTAAGAAAGTATCTTGCCCACAGATTAAATACATAAAAAAATTTTAGTATAAATTTTAATTTTTAAATTCTTTTACTACCTCGTCGAGTTTTCTGAGTCAGTGATTCAAACCGCTACGAGTAATTTTTATGCCGTTTTTTATCATTATTTCGCTTAGTGATTGCAGAGATTCGCCGGGGTTTGCGAGCACTATTTCAAAAGCTTTTAATTGGTGCTGAGAAAATTTACTTTCTAAATTTTTAGCAAAAATTAAATTAATGTTATCTATATGTCGTCCATTTGCGTTTGCAATTCTGTTAATGTTTGAAAAATCAATATTATCAATTCGATTTATATTGTTGTAAAAATCTCGTTTGATTTTCTCTTCTTCGAACTCAAAATAAGCATTTCTAGCTTCAATTGCTTTTAAAAAATCCGCAATTTTTTCATGTTTTTTTAAATAAATTAAATACTTTTGGCGATAGCTAATTTTTTGAAAACCAAAATTGTATTTATTCAGTTTTTCTAATACTAAATCAATAAATTGTTCATAGTAAGAAGAAAGTTCCAAGTGGTAAGAAGTGTGTTTAAAATCACTAATAGTGCCACCACCGCAGAAAAAACCAGCAAAAAAATTGCTTAAATTATTAATTTGAGTCTGGAAATCGATTTGATTTTTGAAAATAATTAAATTACTATTTTCTATTTGGTGTTCGATTTTCAGTTCTTTCAAAAATGCTAATAATTTTTCTTTTGTTAACTCATCTTTAATTATTAAAAAGATATTTTTTTCAAGATCTAATTGACTTTTTGCTCATAAAAAACCAAGCAAAAAGTCAAAATTTTTCGCCGATGGTTTTGTTTTTTGAAAAAGTTCAATTTTGACTTTGCGTGTAAAGTTAATTGTTTGAGTCATAAAAATGCCACCAGTAAAAAATAAGTTATACAATTATAGTTAAATTTAATTAATTCTAGCTTTATTTGCCAGAGTAGAAAAAAGTAAAATGTTTAATAAACTAATGGCTAAATCAGATAATAACAAAATTAAAATCTTGTTTCTTGGCGATATTTTTGGTGAACGAGGCGTGCAAATTGTTGTAGAAAATTTGCCTAAAATAATTAAACAAACAAAACCGGACTTAGTTATTTGTCAAGCAGAAAACGTGTCTGGCCGCAAAGGCCTAACTCCTGCTGATTATCAAAAACTTAAAAATGCTGGAGTCAATGTTTTTACACTTGGTAATCATGTTTGAGGTAAAGAAGAAATTCTACAAATTATTAATAATGATGATATTGCACGGCCAGGTAACATTGAAAGTGGTTATGCTGGTAAAGGCAGTGTAGTCTTTACCACGAAACATGGCAAAACCGTAAGAATTGTTTCGTTAATGGGTATCACTTTTAATAAACTTTTGCCGCCATGAAGACAAGAAGTAGCCAATAACTTTTTTGACTATATGGATTATGTTCTTGAACGAGAAGAGAAAACTGATTTTGTTTTTGTTGATTTTCATGCGGAAACTACGAGTGAAAAAGCAGTTTTAGCATTGTATTTAGATGGTAAAGTTGACGCAATAGTTGGTACTCACACGCATGTGCAAACTAATGATGCCCGCATACTCCCTAAAGGTACTGCGTTTTGTACAGATGCAGGAATGTGCGGCACAATTAATTCTGCTATCGGTGCTAATTTTGAGGAAGTGTATCTTAAAATGAGATATGGTGCGAAAGCCTTGTTTAAAGCGTCCGAAGAAAAAGAGTGCCAAATTTGTGGTGTTTTGTGCGAATTAAATAGTCTCAATAAGGAAAATAACAAAATTTCGTTAATTAAACAATTTTTTACTTTAAAAACATAAATTTTGCAGACAGCTTTTTGTTTAACTCTTATTTATAGGGTTATATAAAAACAATTTAATATTTTTTTATTAATTTAGTAACAATTGAAAAAGTCAATTGTTATTTTTTTTATTAAAAAATGCCAACTTAACAAGTGGCATTTTTAAGGGGTATTACTTTTATGATGCTAATTTACACAAACGAATTTTAATTTGAACCATTTTCTGAGAGTGTTTCCTTAAACCCTATTT